>JAQGKN010000077.1 GCA_028290085.1 Hyphomicrobiales bacterium | reverse complement strand
GATGATTTTTTCCAGGATGTTTGCCGGCGTCGTCCAATCGATGCGGCGCAGAACCAGAAATCCCCGGTTGAACCAGGACGAGAAAAGGTGCCGGAAATCAGAGTCGAGAGCCGCGAGATCGGGGATGTCGCGCTCGTAACGGAAGACGTCCTCGCGCATGTGGACGAGCGCAGCCGTGCCCCCCGGTGCCTGGTTCAGGCGGCGGATGAGCTCCTGCCGACGCGGCTCGGCGGCATTGTGGAGACGCAAAGCGGCGGTCTCGTCGGGCGCGGCACGATAGGCGTCGATGGCGCGGTCGAGCTTGTCACGATCCGGGCCGTAGTCGCTGGCGATATGCTGCAGCACGTCGCGGCGTCCGTCATCTGAAAGAAGCCGGTAACGGGTCAGCACAGCTTCGGCCATGGCGACGCCTGTCGCCTCACCGCGCCGCTTGAGGAGGTCGTCAATCAGGCGGAGCAGCCCCGCCGGTGTGGGGTCTTCCTGGCCCCACGCCTTGGCGAGCAGGTCCCGCCCGCGATCGGTGATCGTCTGGAGAAGCTCCGAGATGAAATTACCGTTCATGATGTCCTCGACCGCCGTCATTCAGGCGCGCATCTTTGCGATGATGGCCCGTCCTCGGGCCGGACGCCAGAGCATCTTATGACCAATCACGTCGGGGCGAAGGCGCGTAAAAAAGTATCCGTCACGCCCTCGGCCAGCACGCGCCGCCGCGCAGGTGACAGACGGGGGGCCACGCCCATGAGGGCGCGCAGCTGGTTGTGTCCGTTCAACATGCCGAAGAACAGCTCGGCCGCCATTTCCGGCTGCTCGATCCGCAGCCTGCCGCGTGCCGCCTCGGCGCGGAAATAGGCAGCGAGCTCGGCAACTGCGCGACCGGGGCCGGTGGCATAGAGACTGCGCCCGAGATCGGGAAAACGCGCGGCCTCCGTCACGACGAGGCGGTAGATTGCCAGCGACTTCGGCCGCAACGCGGTGCCGAGAAGATTTTCGCCGATGGTCACGAGGCTGTCACGCAGATCCGCTTCGTCCTGCACAGCGCGCGAGATGGGCGCGATAATCTCGTCGACGAGATCACTGCAGATGGCGTGGAAGAGGTCGTCCTTCGAGGCAAAGCCGTTGTAGATCGTCTGTCGGCTGACCCCGGCGCGCTCGGCGATGGCTTCGAGATTTGTGCCCGCAAAGCCGCAGTTCAGGAACATGTCGCCAGCGGCGATCATTATGGCTTCGCGATTGCAAGCACGCAGCTTGGGCGCCTTGGCCAAGGGGGTGCGAACACGGGATTGTTTGTCGCTCGCCGACCCGTAGGCCCTTGTCACAGCGCCCGCCATTCTTTATTCCTCGGCCCGATAAAATTGGACAGCCTGTCTAAATTACCGGCATATTCGCGAGCACGCAACATGGTCAGACGTCTCATCCTCATCGCACTTTGCGCCGTGCTGGCGATCGGAGGCTACGTCTGGTGGAAGAAGACGACGGAAGCGCAGACGCAGGCCAAGTCGGCCGCGCCGCCCGCACCGCCGCCAGCCGAAGTCGGTGTCGTCACCACGCAGGCTGTGGAAGTGCCGATCACCGTCACTTATTCAGGCCGGGTCGCTGGCTATCGCGACGTGGAGATCCGCCCGCAGGTCAATGGTATTCTGCTTGAGCGTGCCTATGAGGATGGCGCAAAGGTGAATGCGGGGCAGGTGCTTTTCCGTATCGACCGGCGCCCTTACGAAGTGGCGCGCGATCGTGCGCGTGCGCAGCTCGCTCAGGCTGAAGCGACCTCGCGACAGGCTGACGATAATTTCAAGCGCATCGAAGAACTCGTGCGCCGACAGGTCTCGACCGAGCAGGCCTTCGAGCAAGCGCGTGCCGCGCGCGATCAGGCGCAAGCGGGCGTTCAATTGGCGCAAGCGGAATTGAACAGCGCCGAACTCAACCTCAGCTATACGGTGATCAGTGCGCCGGTTGCCGGCACCACGGCACTGCAATCCCCACCGGTCGGCAGCCTCATTCAGTCGCAGCAGACGCTGCTGACGACTTTGACCCAGCTCGATCCAGCCTACGTGAACTTCTCGGTGACGGATTCCGAATTTCAGGCATTCCGCGCATTGAACGAGCAGCGGGCCAAGCCGATCAGTGAGGCGGACCTTGAAGTCGAGCTTCAGGATGGTACGGGTCGGGTTTATCCCTCGCGCGGCAAGGTTCAGGTTTCGGCGAGCAATGTCGACATGCGCACTGGCACGATCCAGGTGCGCACGATTTTTCCGAATGCCAACGGCGCACTTCTCCCGGGGCAGTTCGAGCGCGTGGTCATTCGCGGGATCACATTGCCCAAAGCAGTCGTCGTGCCCAAGCAGGCGATCTCGCAGGGCCCGCAGGGGCCCTTCGTCTACGTGATCGGTGACAAGGAAACCGCCCAGTCGCGGCCCGTCAAGCTTGGGCAGGAAGTGCCTCAGGGGTGGGTCATCCAGAGCGGCCTCAGCGGCGGCGAGCGCGTGATCGTCGATGGCATCATTCGTGTGCGCCCCGGCGCCGTCGTGCGGCCCGTCGCAATGCAGGCCGATGCCACGCCAGCCAAGGGTGAGCAGAAGTGATCTCGCGTTTTTTCATCGATCGTCCGGTCTTCGCCTCGGTCCTCTCCATCGTCATCGTACTCGCCGGTCTGCTGGCCATGCGCGCGCTGCCGATCTCGCAATATCCGCAGATCGTGCCACCTGAGGTTGTCATCAGTGCGTCCTATCCGGGCGCCAATGCGCAGACCATCGCCGAGACAGTGGCCGCGCCGCTCGAACAGCAGATCAACGGCGTCGAGAACATGATCTACATGCGCTCGACATCGACAGGGTCGGGCACGCTTAGCCTCAGCGTTTCCTTCGCCATCGGTACCAATCCCGATCAGGCGACAATCAACGTCAACAATCGCGTGCAGCGCGCCTTGCCGCTGCTGCCTGCCGAGGTGAGCCGCCAAGGCGTCACGGTGAACAAGAAGTCGAGCTCCATTCTGCAGGTGCTGGCGCTGTCGTCGCCCTCGGGACGCTACGATACGATCTTCATCTCGAACTACGCGCTCATCAACATCATCGACGAATTGCGCCGCACGCCGGGTGTCGGCGACGCCTCGCTTTTTGGCGCTTCCGATTACTCGATGCGCATCTGGCTGCGGCCCGACAAGGTCGCGCAATATAATCTGACGCCGGGTGATATCGCAGCCGCGATTCGCGAGCAGAACGCGCAATTCGCGGCAGGGCGCTTCGGCGAGGAGCCGATGAAGGACGCGCAGGCCTTTACTTATTCGGTGACGACGCCGGGTCGTCTCGTCGATCCGCGCGAATTCGAGAACATCATTGTGCGCTCGGACGCCAATGGCGGTGCGTTGAGGCTGAAGGATGTCGCGCGCGTCGAATTGGGCTCGCAGAACTACGCATTCTCGGCCACCTATAACGGCTCGCCGACCGTGCCTATCGGCGTTTATCTGCAACCCGGTGCCAATGCGTTGCAGGTCGCAGCTGCCGTGAAATCAACTATGGATCGGCTGGCGCAGCGCTTCCCCGACGGTCTGTCCTACGATATTCCCTTCAACACGACACGCTTCGTGGAGGTGTCGATCGATGAAGTGATCCACACGTTCATCGAGGCGATTCTGCTCGTCGTGCTCGTGGTCTTCATGTTCCTGCAGAACGTGAGGGCGACGATCATCCCGATCATCGCTGTGCCAGTGTCGCTCATCGGCACATTCGCGGGCATGTATCTGCTCGGGTTCTCCATCAACTTGCTCACCTTGTTTGGCATGGTGCTCGCCATCGGCATCGTTGTGGATGATGCCATCGTTGTGCTCGAAAACGTCGAACGCATCATGTCGACGGAAAAGCTTCCGCCGCGCGCAGCGGCCATCAAGGCGATGGAGGAAGTGAGCGGGCCCGTCATTGCTATCGTGCTGGTGCTCTGCTCGGTGTTCATCCCGGTCTCGTTCCTCGGCGGTCTAGCGGGCGAGCTTTACCGGCAATTCGCAGTGACCATCGCCGTGTCGGTGGTGATCTCTGGAATCGTCGCGCTCACGCTGACTCCAGCTCTCTGCGCGCTGCTGCTGAAGGAAACGCATCATGAGCCAATCTTGCCGTTCCGCGTATTCAATCGCGGTTTCGCCTGGCTGACACGGCGGTTCACAGGCGGCGTGTCATTTCTGCTGCGCCATGCGGTGGTGGGGTTGGGGCTGGTCGCTGTAATGCTCGGCGCGACATACATGCTGTTCCAGCGTGTGCCCTCGGGTCTCGTGCCCAACGAGGACCAGGGTTACATCTTCCTCGTCGCGGCGCTGCCGCCTGCGGCCTCGCTCAGCCGCACGCGCGCAATCACCGAGAAAGTGACGGAGGGCGCGCGGAAGAACGATGCTGTCGCCAACATCGTGACCTTCACCGGCTTCGATCT
>JAQGKN010000073.1 GCA_028290085.1 Hyphomicrobiales bacterium | reverse complement strand
AGCGGGCTCCTACCCGCGCCGGGCTTGTCGGGGGCGATGACGCGAAACCCTGCGGCGGCGAAAGACGAGATCTGGTTTTCCCAAATGGCAGAATGGCCCGTGCGGGGATGTAGGAGCAGGATTGGCTCGCCAGCCCCTCCCGTGTCGATGACCCACAATTTCCCCTGGGGCAGGTCAATGTAGCTGCCGCGTGCTTCTTCCGCAGGCGCCGTCGTGACGAAGGCAAGAACGCAGGCCAGCGAGGCGAGCGCCGCAAGACGGCGACGAAAAGTAACAACCGATATGTGCATCAACATGTCCCCCGACACATCAGGCGCCCTGCACTTTGGAGCATGCAGCCAGCGAAAGGCGCTCTAGTTCCTGCGATTGTATTCCGTGAACAAATTGACCAGCGTCGAGCTGACGTTCTTTGGCGTCGCATTGAGCTGCCGGATGAGTTCCTGCAAGTTTTCTCCCGACATGGGATCTTCAACGTCGAGCGCCTGCTTGCGGGCTTCGGCGACGAATTCTGGATCCGCTACCATCGCTTGGAAGGCATCTCGATAAATCTTAAGTCGCTCCGGCGGGGTTCCAGGAGGAGCCATATAGGGCTTGGAGATTTCCTCGCGCATGGACATGAGCTTAAGCATCGCACGCTGGCGGTCGTCGGTCGCAAGACTCAGGAACAAGGGGACGTCCTGCAGCTCCTTGTTTCTCTCGCTTCCCCATTGAAAGAGTATCCGGACTTTGCGATCAGCCCATAGGCTGGAGCGCTTCAAGCTGAACCAGCCGCTCGCCATCGTGCCCTGCACTTCCCCACGGTCCATCGCCAGTTTGATGTCCTCACTGTTTTTGTAACCTGCGATCAGTTTCACTTTCAGCTGAAAGATTTCGCGCGCGAGAACCGCCATGTCGACGCCAGCTGTCCCAAGCACCGTCGCACCGGCGATCATTTCCGTGGTCTTGAGATCGTCCATGCTTTGGATGGGGCTGTCGTTCTTCACGTAACCGATATAGACGTCGCTCGTGATATTGCCGATCCAGCCGAATTTGTTGGTATCAAAATCGACAAGCTCAGGGACCAGCACCGGCGCTGTGATGACCGATCCGTGCACTGCAGCAATAGTTGATCCGTCCTTGGGAGCGATCTTGAAAAGATAGCTCGCCGCCCTGATGCCTCCACCGCCCGGAAAATTCTGGACCACTATTTTTGGAGTGCCTTTAATATAACGGGGCAAGTAGCGCGCCACGAGACGCGCATAGGCATCGTAAGCACCACCTCCGCTTACAATGAGGATGATTGTCCTGTTCTCAAAGAAGGAATCATCTGCACGACTGGGCGCCGCAGAAAGGCAGGCGACAATGATAGGCAGCAAACGGAAAAGGAAGCCCTGAGCCTGTTCATCGATCCTCCCGGCCTTCATCTGGACTATGTTTTTTTTGCGCACGGCTGATGAGCATCGTTCAAGCCGCGCAATCGTTGCGCGAAAACTAGCAGTCCGCTTGTCAGGAGAAAAGACGCGGATTGTTGCAGATGAGTTGATTCAGAAGATAACTCATGGAGCTTGTCTGTCGTTTCTCACTCTGCGAATGGCAACAGGAGGTGGTCGCTTGACGCCTTCTTGCCCCTTCAATGAATGAGGTCGTAAGTCCGCGGGGCGATTACGCCAGGTCTTTCAGGAGGAAACGCGATGAAGATCATGGTCATCAACCAGGCGCCCCTGACGGCCAAGTCAAAGCCGAACTACGACATTGAGAAAATCACCCGTCAACTCACGTCCTATGCCTCGCCTGGCACGATCATCGAACTCGGGTTTCCAGAAAATTTCGCCGGCGCCTCGATGAAGGACGCAATAGGCTCGCAAGACGCACTGAACGGATTGCACCACGTGCTGGAAGCGCCGTCCATCATCGCCAAGATTTTCTGGGCCGCAGAAAACGGCTATGACGCGGTGGTCTCGAGCAACACCTTTGATCCGGGCGTCGACGGCGCGCGGCTCGCTGTCAACATTCCGGTTATCGGCCCGCTGCGCGCGACGATGCATGTCGCTCTGACCCTCGCAGACCGTGTCGGCGTCACCGTGCCGTTGAAAACGCATGTTCCCTATACGCGACGAATATTGCGTACCTACGTCCTTGAGAATTTCGTTACCGATATCGTCCCGATCGACATTTACAGGAACGTGCAAAGCCGCCAGGACGAAATTTTTGAAAAGACGTCGACGCTCATCAGATCGATGGTCGAACGCGGCGCGGAAATCATCGTGCCGCTCGGCGGGGCGCTCATCCCATATGTCGTCGATCCCAATGATCTCGCGCGGGAGACGGGTGTCCAGGTCCTCAACACCAAGGCCTGTTCGATCGCTATGGCTGAGATGTGTGTGCGCTTCGGCGTCACCCAGAGCGCACTCACTTATCCGAAGGCGAGATTAATTGGAGCCGACTTCACCGCAGGGTTCAAATAACGGACTCATTCGAGCCGGCAAAAGAAAATACAATATCGGGGAGGTGAAAATGTTTGAAGATTTCGCGCCTAAATACAAACTTGGCTGCCTTGTCCCAGGGCAGGTCGTCGACAATCATGCGTATGAATTCTATCGCCTTGCTCCGAAGGGTGTGATGGAGGTCATGGTCGGTGTGGGCCTGAAGGAATTCTCAAAAAGCGATGTCGAGCGCGTCTTTTCGCCGGTGGACAAGTATGTCCAGATGCTCTTGGACCGTGACGTCGACATGATCATCCAAAACGGAGTTCCTCTGCCGATCCTGATCGGCGTTGACGCGCATGATCGCCTCTTGGACCACATCCATGGATTGTCGGGATTGCCAGTGACATCGACCGTGCTTTCAGTCGTGAAGTCCGCGAAGGATCTCGGAGCAAAGAAGATCGCCGTCGCGAACAAATGGACCGACGAGATGAACGATTGCCTCGACCAGTTCTTCGCACGAGGCGGCGCGCGCATCATCGGCAAGGCCGTCAATGAACTTGCGCCCGTCGACTTCCACAAGATCAAGTCAAGCGACCACATGCGCCTGGCCTATGAGCTCGGAAAAAAGGCTTTTCAGGAGAACCCGGATTGCGACGCCGTCTACATCGGTGGCGGGTCGTGGATAGCCGAACCCGTCGCCGTTCAACTCGAAAGCGAATTCGGGAAACCCGTGATCTGCAATCAGGCCGCTGTCATCCGCACGGCGCTGCAGATGCTGGACGCTTGGACGCCCCAGAATGGTCACAGTCGCTTGCTCGCACTAGCATGATCACACGACTCGTTCTCGACCTTATGGTGCCCGAGAAGGCCCGGATGGACCTCAAAGCCAAGGTGGAACATTCAGTGGAATTTTGAGGAAGGCCGGCGACCCCGGGGCCGCCGGTCTCGAGCCCGGATCAGAGTCCTACGACGTGACGCAGGATCTCGCTCGCTTGCGCGGGCGCCTCGTCGCCACACCAAACGACATATTGGTCCGGCCGCACGAGGATAAGCCGGGCTTCATATTGCTCCCGGCCGTCAGTGAAGCTGTCCTGAACGACGCTGAGCGGTATACCCAGCGACTTGGCGGCTTCCTCGAAGGCTAGGACCGACTCCGGCGACGCATCCAGAGCCAGCAAGGTGAAGCCTTTGCCGAGCGCCTGGAATGTATTTTTGCCAGATGAAAGCGGCAGAGGCGCCAGATGATGACCCGGGCGCGCCTTGATCTGATGTTTCCCATGCGCGGTGTTCACGCCACCCGGAGGGCCGAAGATGACCGGCGATGCTTCGTAGTTCGGTTCGTACTGCTGGAAGCGTGATCCGATGTCGCTCTCGAGGCTCTTCCAGGCCTGTTCGAATTCGGCAAGATCGTGCTCCGGCCTGAAACGATCGAGGAAGACGGCGTCGCGTTGAATGCGGGCCGTGATGAAGTCGTCCGCCGTGTCTTTGAAAACGGGATGACGTTCCTGACCGTAGGATTGAAGCAACAGATCCCCGCCCCAGCCCTCGAGATTGGCTACCAGCTTCCAGCCGAGGTTCACGATGTCTTCGAGGCCGTTGTTGAGGCCAAAGCCGCCATAGGGCGGATGGCTGTGTGCTGCATCCCCGGCGATGAACACACGTCCCACCCGGTAATTATCCGCGATGGCGACGCGCATTTTCCAGAAGCCGACGTATTCGAAGTCGCATGCACATGGAAATCCTGCCGCCTCCTGAATGAGGCCGAGGGCGTCAAAGGTTTCGGGATCCGCGTCCTGAGGAATGGGCGCGTGGAAGAACCATCCGTCCGGCATATCGACGCGGCCGAAAAACTGCCAGTAGCCTTTGAGATCGGGACGAAGCACCCGATAGGTGGAGCGTTCGGGAAAGCGCTTGAGGCGTTCGTTGAGTTCGCTGGAATGAAACACCGCAAGGAGCATCAACTGCTCGTAATCCTGCGTGCTTCTTTCGATCCCGACCTGTGAACGCACCATGGATTGGCTGCCGTCGCAGCCAACCAGATAGTCGCCTTCGAGCGTTTGTGTTTCGCCGCTGTCGTCGTTGCGGAACTTGATCGAAACCCCGCTGTCGGTCTGATCCACCGCCAGCACGGTCGAGCCATAAAATGTCTCGACGGATTCGATGGATGCCACCTTGCGACGGAGCACCTCCTCCATCTGGTATTGCGGAAGGCGTTCGTTGTCCTGCGCGTAAAAGCGGCGCACCAGTTCACGTCCTGCAGGCGCATGCCAATAGTCGCTCATCAGATTGCCATAGGCCGTCAACTCACCAATCGGGTGGCCTGCCGGCATGAGGCGCGCCGCACGCAATTCGCTGTCGAGTCCCCAGGAGGCAAAATGCTCCAGGGTGCGCTGCGTGAGATTTTGGCCCTTGGGGATCTTGTTCAGGGACGTGCGCGGCTCGATCACCGCGCATGAGATGCCTCTCAGTCCGAGGTTGATGGCAAGGCCAAGGCCAACCGGGCCGCCTCCAACGATGATGACCTGGTGGCTCTTGGACATTTTTTGCTCCTGACGTCTTGGATGCCTGAGAGGCGGGTTCGCTATTTCGGGCCGTCGTTGATTTGGCGCGCACGCTCCACGACCGCGGTCGGGGTTGCGTAGATCCGTGTCAGCAATTCGCTGATTTCAGAGCCCGTGACCGGCGCGACATCCAGCAGCTGACGCTCCGCGTCCGCGCGATATTCAGGATCGCTCATGGTCTCGTCGAATGCTGTCCTCAATGCTTCAACCCGGCCACGGGGTACAGTCGCTGGAGCCGCGAGTGGCCAGGCGATGGCAAGGCGAGCGAAGAACAATTCGAGGAGCTGACGATCAGCCGGGTCCTGCACCATTTCCATGGCAGTCGGCATGTCCGGCAGATCGCTGGCGCGGTTGAGCGCCAATTGCATCAGCACACGGATTTTCTTCTGCTCGATCCACGACGGGCGGCTGGCCTTGATGTAGCCCCAGGAAAGGCCCGCCATTCCGTCAGTTTCGGCACGTTCGACGGCGAGCAGCGTTTCGTTTGCACCGGGATATCCGGAAACGACCTTGAGTTTCGTCTTGAAGATCAAATTCACCAGCAAGGGAAACGTCGCCGTATCGGCACCGCCGCCCGTTGTGGCAACGACCATTTCCTTCGCCTGCAGATCGCTGAATTTCTGGAACGGCGTCGTGTCGCGAACGAAGAGGACGTTCGTTTCCCGGCTCGGGCTGCCGATCCAGTTCAAGGTTCTGGGATCGAACTGCGCACTCTTGTTTCCCATGAGCGGTTCGAAGATGACGCCGCGCGAGAAGGTCGCGAGAACGGTGCCATCCTTGGGCGCGATATTCGCCAGATAATTGATCGAGACGAGGCTGCCTGCGCCCGGCATGTTCTGTACGATCACGTTCGGATTTCCGGGAATGTGCCGTCCGAGATGCCGAGCGAGCGTGCGGGCGTTGAGGTCATAACCACCACCGGGCGTGAATCCGACAATCAAC
>JAQGKN010000064.1 GCA_028290085.1 Hyphomicrobiales bacterium | reverse complement strand
CTTCTACGTTCAATATGCCCATGCGCGCGGACGCTCGGTGTTGCGGCAGGCGAAGACTGTCATGCCCGACCTCGACATTTCGGCCGCCGCATTGGCCGCTGCATCGCTCGATCTACTCGAAGACGAGGGCGAGCGCGCGTTGCTGAAGATGATCGCGCAATATCCGCGACAGGTTGAGGCGGCAGCTGCCGTTCATGAGCCTCACCGGATCGCATTTTATCTTCATGATCTGGCAAGTTCTTTCCATTCGCATTGGAATCGAGGGAAAGATCAGCCAGAATTACGCTTTGTTAATGAAGAACGCAGAGATTCGACCAGTGCTCGGCTCGCTCTCGTTTTATCGTTAACGGGTGTTCTCGCGTCGGGTCTGAGTATTTTGGGTGTGAGCGCGCCAGAGGAGATGCGTTGACGGAATCGAAGTTCGAGCGGGATGGCCTTTGCCGGCAGTCCCGTTTCAGCATCGAGGGCGTCTGGCAGCATCGGGTGTCGCCATGGGCCCGCTCCGCTTTTTGCGAGCGGATCGCGTAACGAGGTGAGAGATGAGTGAGCCAGCCGCCAAGCCCCGTCATTTGGGTGATCTTCGTCAGGCGATCGATCTGGACGATTTCGAGCGCCGTTTGCGCGATCAGCCCCTCGGGTCCGAGCCCAATCCAGATCCTCTCGCCGAACTCGCGCGCCTCGTCGGTGGCGAAAACGATCCTTTCAAGAGCATGTTTGCCGATCAGGCGCCGCCCGTGACCCGGGGCGCTCATTTGCGCCCTGTTCAGCCGGTTGCTGTCGATCCCTACGCACCGGCTTTCGACCCGCAATTCGATGAGCGCTTCGGTGGCCGGCTGGCTGCAGGGCACGCTTCGCAGAGCCCTCAGCCCCAGGATCAGCAGGGCTATTATCAGGACGAGCAGTCCTTCCAGCAGGGTCACGGTCAGCAAGGCTACGTTCAGCGTGACTATGGCCAGCAGGACTATGGTCAGCAAAACTTCGGCCAGCAACACTTCGGGCAAGAGGAGCAGACCCACGCCCAGCATGGCGGGCACGCTGGTTACGACCAGCAGGGCTATCATGCGTACGGCGCTGCTCCGCAGGTCAACGATCCCGACGCGCCGTGGCTCGACCCCTCCATGATCGCGCCGCCCGAGCACGATCTGTCCGAAGATTTTGCGCCCCGGCGTTCACGCCGGGCGACCCTGCTGATCGGCGCGGCACTGCTGGTTATGGCCGGCGGTATCGGCGGCACAGTTGCGCTGCGTTCACGCACGACCTCGACTGGTGAAATGCCGACGATCATGGCTGCCAGCGGCCCCGTGAAAGTGCAGCCTGCGCAGACCGCAGCCGATGCTCCCAAGCTCGGTGTCTCCATTCTCGAACGCGGCTCGTCCAACATTGCCGACAGCAAGGTCGTCGAGAGCGAAGAACAGCCGATCGATCTCACTCAGGCGGCTCGCACCGCGCGTGCGGGCGCTCCGGCCAGCCGTCCGGCAAAGGCTGAAAACGGCGCTCCCGTCACCGTCGCGCCGCCGCCGCCGCCGGCAACCTCGATCTTCTCAGAGCCCAAGCGCGTGAAGAGCATTGCTGTGCGTCCGGACGGCAGCATCGTGCAGAACACGCCGACGCCTGCAGCACGGCCCAACGACATGGCCTCGCTCGTCGCGAATACCGGCGCCTCGCCCGCTTCTCAAACGCCCTCGACCGCTCGGACCATTCCACCGGCCACGGGCGCCAAGCAGGTGACACGTGTCGCCAGCGCTTCGACGGGCATCGCCGATGCCGGCGCCATTCTACAGGTGCCGCCGCCGCCTCAGACCGTGCCGCCGACGCGTCAGCCGGCAGCGCCCCGCCAGCAGGTCGCCAGTGCCACGCCGTCCTCCATCGCCCCGATTGTGGGCAAGGGCGGGACCTTCGCGGTCCAGCTCGCGGGTACGACGTCCGAGGACGAGGCGCGCGACGCCTCCAGCCGGCTGGGCAAGAAGTTTGCCTCCGAACTCGGGGGCCTCAAGCCGACGGTCAAAAAGTATGATCTGGGCAGCAAGTCGGTTTACCGCGTGCGGGTCAACGGCCTGTCCAGCGACGACGCAAACTCGCTCTGCGCGCGCCTGAAGGCTGGCGGCGGTACGTGTTTCGTCGCGCATAACTGACGCTCTCTCCATCGGCGAGGACCCGCGTCCTCGCCGCCATTCGTTGAGCCGACCGGAGTTGGCCGATCAATGACAACGCGTGCTTTCATCTGCGGCTGCTCGGGTTTTGTGTTCAGCGACGAGGAACGTCGCTTTATCTCCGAAGCGCGGCCCTGGGGTCTCATCCTCTTCAAGCGCAACGTCGATCGCCCCGCCCAAGTGGCTGCTTTGACTGCGGAATTTCGTGAGATCGTTGGGCGTCCCAACGCGCCCGTGCTGGTCGATCAGGAAGGCGGTCGGGTCCAGCGGCTTACCACGCCGCATTGGCCCGCTTATGCGGCTGCTGCGCGTTTCGAGCGCATGGACGCATCTCTGGATCGCAAGGTTGAGCTGGTTCGCCTCTCCGCACGGCTCATGGGCGAGGATCTGCGCGCCTGCGGGATCGATGTCGACTGCCTCCCGGTGCTGGATGTTCCCGCGCCAGGCGGACATTCGGTCATCGGTGACCGCGCTTACGCCGCCGAACCCGGCATGGTGGCGCGGCTGGGCGGTGCTGCCGCTGAAGGCTTGATGCTGGCGGGTGTTCTGCCGGTCATGAAACACGTGCCGGGACATGGTCGGGCAGGGGCCGATTCCCATTACGAACTGCCGCGTGTCGATGCCTCGCTCGCCGAGCTGGAGCGCGCCGACTTCGTGCCGTTCCGGGCGCTGGCGCATCTGCCGATGGCGATGACGGCCCACGTGGTCTACACGGCACTGGACCCGGCAAACCCGGCGACGACGTCGCGCAAGGTTGTGCAGGAGATCATCCGCGGTGCTATCGGCTTCGACGGTCTGCTGATGAGCGACGACCTATCCATGAAAGCGCTTTCGGGCTCCTTCAGCGCGCGCTGCGAAGCGCTTTTCGCGGCTGGTGTGGACGTGGCCCTGCATTGCAACGGCACCCTGGCCGAGGCGCGCGAAGTGGCCGCCGCCACGCCCATTCTGGCCGGCAAGGCTGCGGATCGGGCGGAAGCTGCGCTGGCGCGGATTGTGGCTCCGACGCGCTTGACATCTCCTGTGGACGCCCGAGCAGAGCTCGACTCAGCGCTTGCGATGACGGTCTAGAGGATTAGTCTCCGCGCCATTCCCGGCTGTTCGGGTAGTGTGGAGGTGTGATTCGTGGCACGCGAACTGCCGTTCGATCAGGTCGTCGAGATCGACAAGGCGGATGCGGAGCCGTCCTTCCTCGTCGATGTGGACGGGTTCGAAGGGCCGCTCGATCTGCTGCTCGAACTTGCACGCCGTCAGAAAGTCGATCTTCACAAGATCTCGGTTCTCGCTCTGGCAGAGCAATATCTCGCCTTCGTCGAGGAAGCGCGCCGCGTGCGGCTCGAACTCGCGGCCGATTATCTCGTCATGGCCGCATGGCTGGCCTATCTGAAATCCCGCCTGCTTCTGCCTGATCCGCCCAAGGGCGACGAGCCCGCAGCCGCCGATCTCGCGGCTGCGCTGGCGCTGCGTCTTCGGCGTCTCGAGGCAATTCGCAAAGCTGCGGAGCAATTGGTCAACCGGCCGCGTCTGGGCCGTGACATGTTCACGCGCGGCCGCCCCGAGGGCGTGTCTGTCGTTCGCAATTCCGAGTATACCGCGAGCCTCTACGACCTGCTGTCGGCCTATGCGCAGCAGAGGCAGTTCCATGCCTTGTCGCGCGTGACGCTGAAGCGACGGGTGGTCTGGTCGCTGGCGGAGGCGCGCGAGACTCTGGAGCGACTGGCCGGGTCGATTTCGGAATGGACGATCATGGACGAATACCTGATCGAATATTGCGTGACCCCGGAATTGCGCCGTACCGTGCGGGCATCGTCCTTTTCCGCATCGTTGGAAATGGTGCGGGAAGGGCGGATCGATATCCGTCAGGACCGTCCTTTCGCCCCGCTCTGGGTGCGAGGCAAGCAACCACAGGAGCAGGCGGCCTGATGCCGCCCGCACAGCGCCATGTCCGGCAGAGCTGAAGACGAGAAGCCCTTGGCCGAAATTTCTGTTCTATTTCCGCAAGCTCCCGGTGCCGACGCGGAGCGCCTCGCGTTGCACGAAAGCAAGCGTATCGCCGAGGCGCTTCTATTCGCAGCGCCCGATCCGCTCGACGAGAGCGAGATTGCGCGCCGCCTGCCGGAAGGCACCAAGGTCGCACCCGTGCTGGAAGCACTTCGTGCCGACTATGCCTCTCGGGGCATTCATCTGGTGCGTGTCGGCAAAAAGTGGATTTTCCGGACGGCTGCCGATCTCGGCTATCTCCTGTCGCGCGAGACCAACGAGCAGAAGAAGCTGTCGCGCGCTGCGCTGGAGACGCTGGCCATCGTCGCTTATCACCAGCCGGTGACGCGCGCCGAGATCGAGGACATTCGTGGCGTCGCGATCTCCAAGGGCACCATGGACCTGCTGATCGAAACCAATTGGGTGCGCCTGCGGGGCCGCCGAAAAGCGCCGGGGCGTCCGGTCACCTATGGGACGACTGAAGGGTTTCTGCTGCATTTCGGCCTGGAGAACATCAGCGACCTGCCGGGCCTCGAAGAGCTGAAGGGCGCCGGCCTCTTCGACGGACGCCTGCCGGCAGGCTTCGGCATTCCGAGCCCGAGCGACGATCCTGAGCTGACCGAAACCGAGGAGCCGCTCGACGACGATCTGTTCAGCGA
>JAQGKN010000063.1 GCA_028290085.1 Hyphomicrobiales bacterium | reverse complement strand
CACGTACCGATGTGCATCGTGACCAATCTCGCCCGCGCGCTCGAAAAGCTCGGTGACGCCAACTACCTGCGCGTCGGCCTCGATTCGGAAGGGCCCGAATCGCTGGAGGAAGCAAAGCTCACGCGTCCGCTCGCCCTGGTGCTGGGTGCCGAGGGTAAGGGCCTGCGCCGCCTCAGCCGCGAAAATTGCGACCTGCTGGCGCGCATCGACATGCCGGGCCCCATCAAGAGCCTGAACGTGTCCAACGCCTGCGCGGTCGCACTGACCATCGCACGCATGAAGATGAACGTGTCAGTCTGACAACCCTTGGAATGGGGCGACAACAGGATGTCGCCCCTCTTCCCTATTATCTTTGTCCACAGGGATCTGGGCTGCCGTAAATCACGCGCGGCGCAGCACTGGTCCGCCCTGACGGACGAACCTCGATGACTTGCGGCCCGCCGCATTGCACCCGGTACGGCGCCGGAGCGACGCCCTGGGTGACGATCGTGGTCTGCGAAACCACTGGCTGCACGAAGACCTGCTGGGTCGGCGAACTCGGCGGCGCGCCGTAGCCGTAACCATATCCATAATCAGGCCAAAAGCCGTTCGGCACGACGAAACCGTTGGTCACTTGGCTTGGCCTGAAATGACGACCGCCACCTCGATGGAACGCCGGAGGTGCGGCGGGCGGACGGGAAATGGCGCCGGTGCGCGGCGCCCCGATGGACGGCCCCGCCGCCATGGCCGGATTCGCAAGTAAATACAAGGCGGCAGCCAGCGCGAAGCAAGTGCTAGACGAAGGTTTCATACTCAACTCCATCGACGCGGTGGCCTCCGCCTACATAGTATACGTTTCGTTAACCTGCCATGGAAGCCGCAGTTCCAACTCGCCATTTGCATGGTGAATACTTGGCAAACCACCGGGCGATTGAATGTACTGAAGGATAGAAAGTGAAGCGCTGGGCGCTACTGGCGCGCAATGAGGCATGTAGAAATCCCGGCCCGGAAGGTCTCATACTTTTTTATACATTCCACTCGGCGCGCCGGGAGAACATAGGATGGGGCAGCCTATGCGCGGCGTCGCAACGGCGCTACAGAACAAGCTGCGGTCAAGCTTGAGCTTTACCGAGATCGACTACGAGGGGCGATGCCGGGTCAACCGCGCGCTCCAGAGGCAACCAGGAAACCTGAGGGTCACACATGAGTTTGGCAACAGCGATAGCACCCCACGAGGCGGCGCGGCCGATGTCCAGGGAAGAAAAGAAGGTCATTCTGGCCTCCTCCCTCGGCACGGTTTTCGAGTGGTACGATTTTTATCTCGCCGGTTCGCTCGCCGCGAACATCAGCGCGAACTTCTTCTCGGGCGTGAACCCCACCGCGGGCTTCATCTTCGTGCTCCTCGGCTTCGCAGCCGGCTTCGCGGTTCGCCCCTTCGGCGCGCTGTTCTTCGGCCGCCTCGGTGATCTCATCGGCCGCAAGTACACGTTCCTCGTCACCATGACGGTCATGGGCCTCTCGACCTTCGTGGTCGGCCTGCTGCCCGGCTACAACACGATCGGCATCGCCGCTCCCATCGCCTTCATCGCGGCACGCCTGCTGCAGGGCCTTGCGCTCGGTGGTGAATATGGCGGCGCGGCAACCTATGTGGCGGAACATTCGCCGCAGAACCGCCGTGGCTTCTACACGTCCTGGATCCAGACGACCGCGACGGTCGGCCTGTTCGTCTCGCTGCTGGTCATCCTTGCCCTGCGCCTGAACATGTCGGCTGAAGCTTTCGCTGACTGGGGCTGGCGCGTGCCGTTCCTCGTCTCCATCCTGCTGCTGCTCGTCTCGATCTGGATTCGTCTCCAGCTCAGCGAGTCGCCGGCTTTCGTGAAGATGAAGGAAGAAGGCACTGTCTCGAAGGCTCCGCTGACCGAAGCTTTCGGCCGCTGGGATAACATCAAGATCGCGCTGATCGCCCTGCTCGGCGGCACCGCCGGCCAGGCTGTCGTCTGGTACACAGGACAGTTCTACGCGCTGTTCTTCCTCACCCAGACGCTGAAGATCGACGGCACGACCGCCAATCTGCTCATCGCCTTCTCGCTCCTGCTCGGCACGCCGTTCTTCATCTTCTTCGGCTGGCTGTCGGACAAGATCGGCCGCAAGCCGATCATTCTCGCAGGCTGCCTGATCGCGGCGCTCACCTACTTCCCGATTTTCAGCTCGATTGCTCGCGTCGGAAATCCGCAATTGATGAACGCGCATGACAAGGTGAAGGTCACCCTCATTGCCGACCCCGCTGGTTGCGGCAATGTGTTCGACCCCATCAACATCCGCACCTTCACGGCGCCTTGCGACGTGGCACGCCGCGCTCTCGCGGTTGCCGCCATCAAGTACGAAGTGGCCAATGGCGCTGCGGGTTCGGAAGCCAAGGTGATGATCGGCAGCAAGGAAATCCCCGTCGACAAGGATTTCGCCAAGAACGTCACCGCTGCGGCCGCCGAAGCCGGCTATCCGAAGGCGGCTGATCCGACGATCCTGAAGCAGCCCACCATCGGCGGTGTGCTGAGCGACGGACGATCGCTGCAGATGATCGGCCTGCTCTTCTTCCTGGTCATTCTCGTGACCATGGTTTACGGCCCGATCGCCGCGCTGCTCGTCGAGCTCTTCCCGACGCGCATTCGCTACACCGGCATGTCCCTGCCCTACCACATTGGTAACGGCTGGTTCGGCGGCTTCCTGCCCCCGACCGCCTTCGCCATCGTGGCCGCGACCGGCGACATCTTCGCAGGCCTTTGGTACCCGATCGTCATCGCCCTGATGACCTTCGTCATCGGCCTGATCTTCCTGCCCGAGACTCGCAAGCGCGACATTTACGCCGCGGATTGATCTCTAGGTCAGAAACCGCAGAACAGAAAAGGCCCCGCGCGAGCGGGGCCTTTTTTATGTCGGGAGAGACGCTCAGTCGCAGACGCGGACCCGTTCGCGCACCCAGCGATAGCCGTCCCAGGCGCGGCGCATTTCCCAGCCGCAAACGGGCGCTTCGTAGTAACGCGGCGGCGGCGGGGGAGCCGGATAATAGACGGGCTCAGGATCGGCATAGTAACGACGCGGCGGCGGTCCGGCCGGACGCGCGGCACCCACCGCCAGCGCACCCAGCGCCACACCACCGATGATGCCGGCCGCAACGGCACCCGCATCGCCACCCGCCGACGCAGGTGCCGGAGCGATTGCGAGAAGCGAGGCCGAAAGGGCCAGGGCGATGGCAAGACGCAGCCCACCGGGCCAGCGATTCGAAGAACGAGCCAGGATCATGATCGGAACTCCAGACACACAGGCCACGGTGGCCTTCGCCCAAAGCAAACCCATCAATCCTACCAAAACCTTAACGGGATCAGTTGCACCCAGGAGAATTGATTGCGCCGCTTTCGACAATCAGCCAGTTGCAAGCAGCCGCGGAGGCTGGTAGCTCACGGTGACGGCAACGCGCCGAGGGCCGGTTTAGCTCAGTTGGTAGAGCAACTGATTTGTAATCAGTAGGTCGAGGGTTCGATTCCTTCAACCGGCACCAATAAAATCAAT
>JAQGKN010000043.1 GCA_028290085.1 Hyphomicrobiales bacterium | reverse complement strand
TGTCGGGGCCGCAACGTGCCGCTTTGACGGAAGATCTTCACCGTATCGAGGCGGCATTGCCGCGACAGCGTGAGTCATCGATATCTCGGATCTTTGCAGTTGCTCGCTACGGAGAAGACAGGGGGCTCACGCTCCTTTCCCCATAGCTTTTTCCCCGCCCGCCGTGGATGGTCCCGGAAGTGTGCGTTCCGTTCGGCAAAATACCGATCGATCGCAGTTTTAGCTTCGTCTACCGATTTGTAATCGCTGCTATGGATAATGGCACGCGCCATGCCGCTGAAGACGGACTCGATCACGTTCAAGAATTGGGCGCCGGCCGGCAATGGCGCGGTTACGATTTGCGGGCCTCCGCCATTGGCTACCGCTTCGTTATGAGCTTCAATGCGCGTAAAGAGTTTTTTGGAGATATGCCAAGACGCTCCATCCCACGAGAGGTAAAGCTTTCGGTATTCGGCATATCCATCAATCAGAACCTCCATCATGCGGATCATCTCGCCGGTGTTTTTCTTGGTGCTATAAAAATGCGTGACCTGATTGCCAGATAGCTCAAGTGCCGCTGTCATGATCATGCAGCCGCGCGATTTCTGCCACTGTGGCACGGTCGGCTGAACCCCCGGCGGAGCCAGCGTGCGTCCTGGTTTTGTCTTGATGGCAAAAGGACCGTATTCGTCAATTGAGAAGAAGGCCTCATCGGGCTGCAAATTTTCTAGAATAGAGCGAATCTGAGCCAGCTTCTCCGTGTAGGTCGGATCGTTCGACGTTAGTACGACCTTCGCCTTACGCCACGTGTAACCGGCAGCTCTTATCATTTTGCTGACGAGAGCCGGGCCGATTTCATGGCCGCTGTTTTTCAAAACCTGGCACATCAGCGGCATCGTCCAGGTTGTCCGGTTTATGCCATGATTAGATGGCGGTTCGTGAAGCAGACTGAAGACGGCATTCCGCAAACTCTCGTTGTCGATCTTGCGGTTCGACTTGGATTGCGGAGCAAACAATCCGGCTGTGCCGTTGCCGTCGAATTTATCCCGGTACTTTCGGACGGAGGTTTTGCTCACTCCTAAGAAAGCGCAGATGGTCTGGCTAGGAATCGTTCGGCGGCTTGCAAGGACCACCATCGCACGATTTCTACCAAGCAAATGACCGTTTCGGAGGTGTCTCAGCAGGATGCCCAGGTCTGGAAGGTCGGTGAACTCGTGGTAGAGATGGTCGTCCCCGATTTCCTTCTGAAGGACCTGCCGCATCCACTCGATATCTGCGTGGCTCCGCCTCTCACGGTTGAGGCGGACAGAAGATTTGCGGGGACAGGCCGCCTCCCGCGCAAAAGGTCGTACACGGGCAGACATTCCGGCCGGAGGGTCGCCATGCGACAATAGGCGGATGAAGTCGAGGGCACGGGATTTGGGGAGTCCGATGATCAAATCGTAGGCTTGTTCCCATGCGCTTTCATCATCGCGCGCGCGATTCCGAATATAGTTCCGAACCGAGTCATAGCTGCCGGAAAATCCCTCGTCGCGGCGTAGGTGCACAACAATGTCCCGGAGCGTCATTCCGGACTCAGGAGTCTTGGAAGCGGACTTGGTCAGGAGCCGCTCAATCGCCGGGATGTGGGGGTCTAATTTCGGGTAATAGGAAGGTCTGGGGCCATAGCCCGGAGGGCTCTCATGCGTGAGAATCCTATTGAGCGTTCGTCGGCTTATCCCCGCTTCGCGGGCAACTTGCTTCTTTGGCGTCCCGTCCTCCAGGACACGGCGCCGAATCTGACGCCACTGCACAATCTCGCGATACATGAGGCGCTCCCCCACAGTTCAGATTGTTCAGTCAACATCATTCACTCTACACCATTCACTCTACGCTTGACTGTCAGGATAAATCGCCGAGCTTGGGTCGGCATTCGTCTGCGCCGATCTCCAGATCACCCCGAGCCCGCGCGCCGACCCTGCCCATTACCTTGCAAGCTGGCTGCAGGCCCTGCGCAGCGACAAGAAGGGCGATCTTTGATCTTGCCCTCGTTCAGCGTCTCCCTTAGCTGAAACATCATGCTGCAACCCTCGCGTTGCCGCCAAGCCTTTTTCTCTCGAAGGCCATCGGGCTGAGATAGCCCAGCGTCGAGTGAAGCCGCCGGTGATTGTAGAACCGCAGCCAGTCGACCACTTCATCCTTGGCCTGACGGCGTGTCGTAAAGCGCATTCCGTGTGGGGCCGGCTTATCGTTCTTGGCGTGGTTCTGATTCCGGGTTCCGTAAGACACGTGCATCATGGCCCGTGTAACCTACGGAAATCGCGCCTTCCAACGTGATCCAGACCAATCTCAGACGCGCGTCGAAAACCGAGCATGGGCATCGATGTACGTGATGGGGATGTCGACCCCGCGCTGATAAATCTCGTTGTGCAGGAATGTCACCTCGACATCCAAAGAACCCTCTGGGGGGTCGATGTACCAAGCCTTCCGTCCACCATCTTCGCCACTGCTCCAACGATAGCGACGTGCCTTGAGTATGTCCTTCAAGTCGAACGCCGCACCTTCAGCCCAAACGCGACAGGTTCGTTGCCGGGCTTCATGGAGGAGCGCAGACAAGGCGGTTCGTCCAGATTGGGGCAGGGGTCTGCCCAGGATCTCGATAGCAGCCTGACAGACGGTCACGGCCCGATGCTCGGCGAAGAAGAACCCTGAGGCAGCTGCCAGATAGGCCAGCTTGCTACCGCGAACCCCTTCGGTCGCCCACGGGATCTGGGACATGCTGCAAGCCCAGGGTTTTGTCTCGAATGCCGGGCTCAGGCGCTCCGCGAACTTGCGATCGAAGGCAGCATTGTGCGCGATGATGATCGCTGCTCGTCCGACATGCTCTTCGACCTGTGCGAGATCGATCGTCTGCCCTTGCACCATCTCATCCGTGATTCCGGTGAGCGCAGTAATCTCCGCAGGAACGGAAATGCCCGGATCTTGATAGCTCTGGAACGGCTCCCCGACCGCGAGGAGGCTCCCGTCCACCGAGTACAGGAATGGGACCAT
>JAQGKN010000033.1 GCA_028290085.1 Hyphomicrobiales bacterium | reverse complement strand
GCTGGAGCGACGTATCGCTGTCGCCATGGCCCCTTAGATCCGGCGCGATCAGCCGGAATTCGCCTTGCAGCTCTTGCATCACAGGCGACCAGAAGGCGCCCCGCAACCCCACGGGATGCAGGAGGACGCTGGTGCGTCCGCTGCCTTGCGTGGCATAGGTCATGGAAAGTCCGGACGACGTCCTGATGCGCATTGTCCTGGCCCTTACGAGCGGACAAGAGCGAGCAGGGTGCCCGCGTATTCGGACTGCATGGCGGCCGACATGTCCTGCGCGCCGAGCAGGAATTTCTTGATGGTTTCGAGCACGAGCCGCGGGCGCGAGGCCAGCTCGTCGAGGAACGTATCGGTTTCACGCTCGAAGTCGGCGGCAGCATAGACCTTGCTTACGAGCCCGAAGGTTACGCCCTCTTGCGGCGTCACGTCGCCGCCCGAGAAGATCAGCCAGGCGAGCGCCTTCTGGTTCACCTTCTTCATTACTGCCGCCATCGCCAGCGTCGGCGGAATGCCGTGCTTGATTTCGCTGAACGAGAATTTCGAGGCGTCGGATGCGAGCGTGATGTCGCAGCCCCCGCCAAGCGCGGCGCCGAAGCCGATGGCAGGTGCGTGCACGCGTGCCACGACTGGGATCGGCGACGCGTTGATCGCTTCATAGACGCCGAGAACGGCGCCCATCATCTGCACGCGCACCTCGTGCGGCTTGAGGCCTTCGGTCGTCTCACCCTTGCCATCACGGCCCCGGCAGAAGTGCGCGCCGCGCGCGGTCAGCACCAGCACGCGCGCATCGGGCTTCGCAGCTTCGGCGCGAATTGTTTCTGCGAGCGCGCGCATCATCCCGCGCGTCTGCGCATTGCCCTCGTCGGGACGGCCGAGATCGATCCGCGTGATCCCGCCGTCCCTGTTGATCGGAAAGTCGAACTCGGCCATGGCATGTTCCCTCGTATCTACTTTGATTAAGCGCTCGCGGCGCGTGCCGTGTTGACGATGCGCACGATCTTCTCGGGAGAGATCGGCATTTCGGAAAGGCGGGCATCGAACGGCTTAAGTGCATTCTCGATAGCGCTGATAATGGCGGCGATCACAGCGATGGTCCCGCCTTCGCCCGCGCCCTTGACCCCGATGGGGTTCAACGGCGAGGGCGACACCGTATGGATGACCTCGACATTGGGCACGTCTGGCGCCATCGGCAGCAGATATTCTGCAAAGCTCGTGGTCAGCGGCTGGCCGTTTTCGTCGAAGAGCAATTGTTCGAAAAGCGCGTTGCCGATGCCGTGTGCGACACCGCCGACGATCTGGCCTTCGACGATCATCGGATTGATGACGCGGCCGCAATCGTGATTGACGACGACGCGTGTCACCTTCACATGGCCGGTCTCGATATCGACCTCGACTTCGGCGACGTGGCTCGAGTTCGCGTAAGTCGACTGCTCGGGCTTGAAATAGCTCGTCGCCTCGAGCCCCGGATCGCGGTCGCCCTTCATCGAGAAGCCGTAGAGGCCGACCGAATTATTGGCGAGTTCGCGAAACGTCTTGCGCATGCCGGGAATGCCGCGCACTTCGACACCGCCGTCCTTCAGCTCGAGATCATCGGGCGACACTTCCAGCATGTCGGCTGCGACTTTCTTGATCTTTTCGACGATCTCTATTCCGGCCAGATGGACGGATGAGCCCGCATTCACCGCCGTGCGCGAGGCAAATGTGCCCATGCCGAAAGGGATCGTTCCGGTGTCTCCGGTCACGACATTGATGTCGTCGATACCGATGCCCAGATGGTCGGATGCGATCTGCGCGAGTGTCGTCTTGTGCGACTGTCCCTGCGGAGTCGCGCCCGTATAGACTACGACCTTGCCGCTCGTGGAAATGCGGATCGTCGCACCCTCATAGGGACCAAGCCCTGTTCCCTCGACGGCGTTGCTGATGCCCAGCCCGATATAGCGGCCTTCCTTCAGCGCAGCCAGACGGCGCGATTCGAAGCTTTCGTAATCGACATGGTCGAGTGCCATCTGCTGACTGCGCGGATAGTCGCCGCTGTCATAGATGGCCGGCTTTCCGTCGCGAAACGTCAGTCCCACCTTGTAGGGCATCTGCTCCGGCTTGATGAAGTTGCGGCGGCGCACCTCCGCACGGTCGAGGTTCAACTCGCGCGCGATGCGATCCATCATGCGCTCCATCACGAAGCAGCCCTGGGGACGTCCCGCGCCGCGTACGGGGCTGCAGGTGATCTTGTTCGTCATGGCGACGATGAGTTCGAGACGGTAATTGGGGAGAACATAGGGCCCGATTACCGAGGTCGCAGCGATCCACGGCAGCACGAGACCCCAGGTGACATAGGCACCGCCATCATGGACGAGGCGGCCGCGCAAACCGAGCAGCTTGGCATGGCCGTCGACAGCGACTTCCATGTCCCAATATTGATCGCGCTCCTGCTGCGTCGAGACGAAGTTTTCGCGCCTGTCCTCAATCCATTTCACGGGACGTCCGACAATCATCGCAGCCGCCGCTGTGGCTGCATATTCGACGTAGAACGAGCCCTTCGGCCCGAAGCCGCCGCCGACATCGTTGGTGATGACGCGAACCTGATTTTCATCGAAGTCGAGAAGGTCGACGAAGGTGCGCTTGAAACGATGCGAGCCTTGCGACGACGCGTACATCGTCAGTTGCTCGGAGTTCACGTCCCAGCTTGCCACGACTCCCCGGCACTCCAGGAAGAAGGGGCCGCCACGGTGCATGAAGAAGCGTTCTTTGAACACGTGCGCGGCACCCGCGAAGGCTGCGTCCGTGTCGCCGAAGGTAATCGGAACCTGCGTCACAATGTTCGATTTGGCCGTGCGCTGCGCAAGCGGTGCGCCCTCAGCGATGGCGCTCAGGGGATCTATGGAGGCTGGCAGAACGCCGTAGTCGATCTCGACCAGAATGGCCGCGTCTTCAGCGATGTAACGCGATTCCGCGATGACGATGGCGATGGCCTCGCCGACGAAGCAGACTTCGTCATCCGCCAGCACGGTCGGCATGAAGACCTGCTTCATGTGCGGGTTGGGCACATAAAGCGGCAGGCGCCGCGAGCGCATGGGCTCGGGGAGATCGGCATGCGTGATCACGTCGACCACACCAGGCAGCGCCTTGGCAGCGCTGACATCGATGCGGGTGATCGTGGCATGCGCATGCGGGCTGCGCACGAAGGCCGCGAAGGTCATGCCGGGGAGCTTCACGTCATCGACGAAGCGTCCCTTGCCGATGAGAAGCGCTGCATCTTCCTTGCGAAGCGCGCTGGCGCCGAATTGCGTCTCGCGCATTACATTCCCCCCGATTGAACCGCACGCATTTTCCGTGCGGCATCGAGACCGGCTTCGACAATGGCCTGGTAGCCGGTGCAGCGGCAGATATTGCCCGTCAGCAGCGTGCGCAACTCGTCTTCCGTGGGGTCGGGGTTTTCGCGCAGATGTTCGGTCAGCGTGATCAGCATGCCGGGCGTGCAGAAGCCACATTGCAGACCGTGGTTTTCATGGAACGCCTGCTGCAGAACCGACAATGTACCATCCGCCGCTGCGAGACCTTCGATGGTGGTGATCTCGCGTCCGTTGGCTTGCACGGCGAACATCAGGCACGAGCGTGCGCTCTGCCCATCGAGAAGGACGGTGCAGGCTCCGCAGACGCCGTGTTCGCAGCCGACATGCGTGCCCG
>JAQGKN010000653.1 GCA_028290085.1 Hyphomicrobiales bacterium | reverse complement strand
CTGAAGCAGAACCGCCGCATCGCAACGCGATACGACAAAACCGCCAACAGCTATCTGGGATTCGCCATCGTCGGAGCTCTACGCTTGTGGATCAGACACTTTGTCAACACGGCCTAGAGTGTGGCTGCGGTAACGCTTGGTTAGGAGCACTGTGCCAATTCTGGGACGCGCTCAATTTGAGCTAAATTCTAGCGTCGAACGGCACTCCCATGAAGCTCCAGGATCTCCGCATTCCCTACAAAATAGCTGGCATCGCTGTCTTCCTATCTCTCATCACGATCGCTTACGTGGTGATACTCAGCCTTAAGCTGAGCGATCTGGATGATCGGTACTCCGATTTGCTCGACAACAATGCGCAGGCCTCCATCTCTCTCGCTCGCTCGATGACCCGCTTGGAGCAGATGGGGTATTCGGCCTATCGAGTCATGGTTTACGACGCTGGAAGCAAGGAAGAGACGGCCGCGAGCGATGCGTTTAGTGATGCGCAAACCAAGCACGACGACAATATCAAGACTGCGAGCACACTTCTTCCCGGACGTGTCAAGGAAATCGGCGCGTTGGCGCGACAAGGCGACCAAATTAACAAGCTGGCGGCTGAGGCAATAGCAGCGGGAAGGCGGAACGACAATGACAAGGCTAAGCAGCTTCTCTCGCGCCTCGATCCCATGTTTGACAAGGCCTTCGATGACACCGCTGTCGTTCTAAAGGCGATCAATGACCACACGCGCGACGGCTCCAAGCAGATGACAGCCGAGATTACCTTCATGTCCCGGCTCATCCTTCTGCTCTCTGTCGTCTCCGGCCTCCTCGGGCTCGGTGCCGCCCTCCTCGTTTCTTCGAAGTCGATCACCGGTCCCTTGGCGAAGCTCCAGGAGAGCATGCGCTCGCTGGCTGGCGGGGACTTGCAGACGGACGTTGCTGGCCAGAGCCGCGGCGACGAGATCGGCCAAATGGCTCGTGCCGTCCAGGTCTTCAAAGATGAAGGCCTGCGGGCGAGGCAGCTCGAAACCGAAGCCCTCAATGCTCGCACGGATGCCGACGACCAGCGCGGCCGAACCGAAGCCGAGCGCGCAGCAAACGCCAGGGAGCAGGCGCAGGTGGTTCGCAATCTGGGCGAGGGCCTGTCCAAGCTCTCAAATGGAGATCTGACCATCCGTCTGCGTGACTTTCCGGCTGACTATCGCAAGCTCGAAGAAGACTTCAATGTCGCAATCGAAAAGCTCGAGAGCGCAATGACCATCATCGCGGGGAATGGTCGGAGCATCGCCTCTGGCTCCACGGAGATCGTTCAAGCCGCTGACAATCTTTCACAGCGGACCGAACAGCAGGCCGCGAGTCTCGAGGAGACAGCAGCAGCCCTCGACCAGATTACAGCGACAGTGCGCGCGACTGCCGAAGGCTCAAAACACGCCCATGAGGTCGTTCGGGCCGCGAAGACCGGCGCGGAGCAATCCGGTGAAGTCGTCCGCAAGGCGGTCTCGGCCATGGGCGCGATTGCAAAGTCTGCAACGGAGATCAGCCAGATTATCACTGTGATCGATGAGATCGCTTTCCAGACCAACTTGCTCGCTCTGAATGCTGGCGTAGAGGCAGCGCGGGCCGGCGAGGCGGGTCGCGGGTTCGCTGTTGTTGCCTCTGAAGTGCGGGCATTGGCGCAACGTTCAGCAGACGCGGCCAAGGAGATCAAAGCGTTGATCTCCACCTCGGGTCAACAGGTCGGGACCGGCGTGAACCTCGTTGGCGAAACTGGCAAGGCCCTGAACTTGATCGTCGAACAAGTTTCGGAGATCGCCGGAATTGTGTCCGAGATCGCGGCTTCTGCACAGGAACAGGCGAGTGGTCTGCAACAGGTGAACAGCGCCGTCAATCAAATGGATCAGATCACGCAGCAGAATGCGGCGATGGTCGAGCAATCGACGGCCGCCAGCCATTCGCTAAAGAAGGAAGCCGAGGAGCTGAACGCCTCGATTGACCGGTTCACCTTGCGCGACAGGGCCGGGAACGTCACTCCCATCTCATCTCGGCCAATCAGCAAACCGCTACATCGCCCTGTGGCCGCGCGCCCATCCCCGGCCCGCCAATCCGGATCTGCCGCGACAGCTCGTCAGCTTGAGGCGCCAGCCAACGACTGGGCGGAATTCTGACCCCGGATGCACCCCGGCCTCAGCGCCGGGGTGCATCACTAAAGTTATAACTCCACCAGCGTTAGGTCGAAGTGAAGCATGTCAGCACTTCCATGTTCGATTCGGCTGCCGGCCGTCCTGGATGCGACAGCCGCCATTCCTTTGCTGCATGAGCTGATCGAGACTCGCGGCGCTGAGCTGACGATCGATGGCGCTGACGTCACAAAGCTCGGAGGACAGTGTCTGCAGATCCTCTTCTCGGCCGCAAAGAGCTGGGGCGAAGAAGGTCTCACCTTCGAGCTTATCAACCCGTCTACCCAGCTCCTGGAACAGGTCCAACACTATGGGCTCAACATCAACGCGTTCAGCTCGCTGGAGCATAATCCATGACCAAGGTACTGACAGTCGACGACTCGCGCACCATGCGCGAGATGTTGAAGAACGCGCTCACGCAGGCCGGCTTCGAGGTGACCCAGGGCGAGGACGGCGTCCACGGACTCGAGGTGCTCGCAGAAAACATGCCTGACGTCATCATCACGGACATCAACATGCCGCGCATGGATGGGTTTGGCTTCAT
>JAQGKN010000020.1 GCA_028290085.1 Hyphomicrobiales bacterium | reverse complement strand
GGATGTCGTGGAAAAGCTCGCGCAAAAGGGCGTGCTCGGCGGCGTGCCGGTATCGCGCCTTCTGCCCGGCGCTGGCCTCGACGATCTCTTGATCGTGGCCAATACAGAAGTGAATACGGATGAAGACCGCGCAAGC
Organism: Hyphomicrobiales bacterium; assembly: GCA_028290085.1. Lineage (GTDB taxonomy): Bacteria > Pseudomonadota > Alphaproteobacteria > Rhizobiales > Beijerinckiaceae > Terripilifer. The sequence goes on along the minus strand of JAQGKN010000020.1, from coordinate 6,417 downwards.
TTTGTGGCTGCGCTGCAGGAGGTTCTGTGATGCTCAATCACCAGGGGCGCCCAACCTCACCAGGTGCGGCACAGACGAGCGAGCGCGCGACCTTCACCTCCAATCGCGGTTTGCAGATGGAGGAAGCGCTGATCTTCGAGACCGGGCGCGCGGAAGTCACTGGCGTCGATCTCGAGGAGCCGGCAGCGTTCACGTCGCGGCTCGGTACGCTCGCGCGGGAGGAGGCGATTGGCCTGCCCGGACTGTCCGAGCCCGAAACCATGCGCCATTACGTGCGCCTGTCGCAGAAGAATTATGCCATTGATTCGGGCCTCTATCCGCTCGGTTCCTGCACGATGAAGCACAATCCGCGCCTCAACGAGGCCATGGCGCGACTGCCCGGCTTCGCAGATGTCCATCCGCTGCAACCGCAATCGACCGTGCAGGGCGCACTCGCCCTGATCGACGACCTCGCGCGCTGGCTGATGGTGCTGACGGGCACCGAGGCTGTCGCCATGTCCCCGAAGGCGGGCGCGCATGGCGAACTCTGCGGCATGATGGCGATCAAGGCCGCCATTGATGCCAAGGGCGAGGGCGCGACGCGCAAGGTCGTACTGGTGCCTGAAAGCGCGCACGGGACAAACCCTGCAACGGCGGCCTCCATCGGCTTCATCGTGAAAGCCGTGCCTGCCGGTGCCGACGGCAACGTGCATCCCGATGCGGTGCGCGCGCTGATCGGCCCGGACGTCGCAGCGATCATGCTGACCAATCCCAACACCTGCGGGCTCTTCGAGAAAGACATCGTCGAGATCGCCTCGATCCTGCATGAGGCGGGCGCTTACTTCTATTGCGACGGCGCCAATTTCAACGCCATCGTCGGCAAGGCGCGGCCGGGCGATCTCGGCATCGATGCCATGCACATCAACCTGCACAAGACCTTCTCGACGCCGCATGGCGGCGGCGGGCCGGGAGCAGGGCCCGTGGCGCTCTCGCAGCGCCTCGCGCCCTTTGCACCCGTGCCCTTCATCCGCCGCGACGGCCCGGCGCTGTCGCTGGTGGAAGAAGGGGAGGGCACGCAATCCTTCGGCCGCATGACGGCGTTCCACGGCCAGATGGGCATGTTCGTGCGGGCTCTGTCCTACATGATGTCGCACGGCGCGGATGGGCTGAAGCAAGCCTCGGAAGACGCGGTGCTAAATGCCAATTACGTGCGGGCCTGCCTCGCCGATCTCATGTCGCTGCCCTTTGGCAACAGGCCCTGCATGCACGAGGCCCTGTTCGACGATACCTGGCTGAAGGATACGGGCATCACCACGCTCGATTTCGCGAAAGCCATGATCGACGAGGGGTATCACCCCATGACCATGTACTTCCCGCTGGTCGTACACGGCGCCATGCTGATCGAGCCGACGGAATCGGAATCGCTTGCAGCACTCGATCTCTTCATTATGACCCTGCGCGATCTGGCCCTCAGCGCGTTGCGGGGCGAGGCCGAGCGGTTCTCGGGCGCGCCCTATCTGGCGCCACGCCGCAGACTGGATGAAACGCTGGCGGCGAGACAACCCGTGCTGCGCTGGACGAAACCGAAGCCTGTGGAGGTTTAGCGCGAGCCTTTCCGCCGTGATCTACGAAGATCATGAAAGAAACGCGCGCCGCTTCTCCCATTGGGAGAAGCTGTCGGCGGAGACGACTGATGAGGGGTTACGATCTCTGTTCTGAGACGCGGAAACCCCTCATCCGCCCGTTTCACGGGCACCTTCTCCCGATGGGAGAAGGGCCGCGTCCCGTTCAGAGGCGTTGGCGCATAAAAAAACCCCGGAGCGAACTCCGGGGTTTTTTTAAATTACGTCAGGCACACGTCAGTGCATCAGGGTCTTGAGTTCCTGAATGCCCTTGGCAACGAGCTGGTCGCCAACCGTGCCCTTGCCTTCGGTGCTCAGCACCACTTCAGCGGCCTTTACCGCGGCGTCGGCGGCTGCGGCGCGCACGTCGAGCGCGGCCTGTGCTTCGGCGGCGGCGATCTTGTTTTCAGCCTGCGCGGTACGGCGCGTGATGAATTCGGCCATGCGCTCGGCGGTGTCGCGCGCCAGCTGCTCGGCCTCGGCGCGCGCAGCGGTGACGATGGCCTGTGCTTCGGCCTCCGCCTCGGCGCGCTTTTTTTCGAAAGAGGCGAGCACGGCGGCGGCTTCCTCACGCAGGCGCTGGGCCTCCGCGACTTCCGCGCGAATCTTGGTGGCGCGACCGTCGAGGGCACCCGTCAGCTGCTTGTGCACGCCCATATAGCCGAGCAGGAGCACGAAGAGGACGAAGCCGAGGGCGACGAAAAAGGCGTCGTTGAAAACCATGTCTTGTCCCCTCAGGCGGTCTTGGTCGCAGCCATCGCCCGGGCGATGGCTTGCGCGTCGACCGGCTTGCCGGTGATCTGGCGAACGATGTCGGCGGCGGCCTCGGTGGCGATCTCGACGACATGCGTCATCGCCTGTGCCTTGTTCGCGCCGATGGTGCGTTCGGCATCGGCGAGCTTCACGTTGAGATCGCTCTCGAGCGTCTTGCGCTTGGTGTCGGACTCGGCAGCGAGTTGGTCGCGCATCTGCTGGGCCATGGCCTGCGCCTTGGCTTTGGCATCGGCGAGCGTCTTGTCATAGGCAGCGCCTGCGGCCCGCGCCTTGTCCTGCATGGCCGAGGCATCGTCGAGGTCGCCGGCGATACGTCCGCGGCGTGCTTCGAGAATACCCTCGACGCGCGGCAGCGCGAGGCGGGACATGAGAAGATAAAGCGCGCCAAAAATCAACGCCAGCCAGATGAGCTGGGGCGCGAAAGAGGTCGCATCGAAGGGCGGGAACGTGCCCTTAGCATGGGCTCCGCCGGGAACCTCGGTGCCTGCCGCGTGGCCGGCTTGATCGGTCGTGGCCATGGGTCGTCCGATAGAAGAGAGCGGGAAAGAAAAAAGCGCGACCGGGCGCCGGGCGCCACGGTCGCGCGATCTGATTAGACCACGAACAGCAGAATGATCGCGACCAGGAACGAGAAGATGCCGAGACCTTCAGCAAGTGCGGCGCCGATGAAGGCGCGGCCGAACTGGCCATCGGCAGCCGACGGGTTGCGCAGGGCGCCCGAGAGGAAATTGCCGAAGATGTTACCCACGCCGATGGCGGCTGCGCCCATGCCGAGGGTGGCGAGGCCGGCGCCGATGTACTTTGCTGCAACGGGATCCATTTTGAACTCCTGTGAGGTGCTAGATTTGGGTCAATCTGGCTGTTGTTAAGATATTTATCAGTGACCCGGGTGAAGTGCGTCGTTGAGATAGACGCAGGTGAGGATGGCGAACACATACGCCTGCAGGAACGCGACAAGTATTTCGAAGCCCGTGAGAGCGACGATGGCGGCGAGCGGCAGGGGAGAGAGGATCGCAGCAGCGCCCGTGCCGCCGAGCAGCATCGCGACGAAGGCGCCAAACACCTTCAGCGTGATGTGGCCCGCAAGCATGTTTGCGAAGAGACGAACCGACAGCGAGATGGGACGCGATACGAAGGAGATCACTTCGATCAGCACGATGAACGGCATCAGGATCATCGGAACGCCCGACGGCACGAACAGGTGCAGGAAATGCGTGCCGTGCTTGTACGTGCCGTACAGGATCACAGTCAGGATCACCAGCGCGGCCAGCGCGAAAGTGACGACGATCTGGCTGGTAACCGTGAACGTGTAGGGCACGATGCCGATCAGGTTCGAGAACAGCACGAACATGAACAGCGAGAAGACCAGCGGGAAGAACTTCATGCCTTCCTGGCCTGCGGTGCTGCGCACGGTATTGGCCACGAACTCGTAGGACATTTCGGCAGCCGACTGCAGGCGCCCGGGAACGAGGCTCTTCTGCGCGGTGCCGATGATCATGAGGAAGGTGATCGCGAGCAACACGACCACCATGAACAGCGATGCATTGGTGAACGACGCATCGACGCCGAACAGATGGATGCGCGCCAGCGGTTCGACGATGAATTGATGGATCGGATCGATCGCCTTGCTCGGTGTCGCCACTGTATCAAGCCCTTGTCTGATCGCGCCTTCGGGCGCGGAGATCATATACGGCTCGCGCCCCGGAGGGCGCGAGAAAGCGGTTCAGCGTCTGCGCCAGGCGGCGCCAGATTCAATGCCTGGAACGATCCCCGCGCTGCGATCCCGTGGGAGCGGCCGCGATGCGGTACACGTTCCAGAAGCCAGCCCCGGCGCCCAACATCGACATGATGAGCAGCAGAGCCGGCGATGTTCCCAGCCACTTGTCGAACTGCCACCCGAGAAGGGCGCCAACGACAATGCCGGCCACGAATTCCGAAAGCACACGAAAGCCCAAGCTCATCGCCCTGCTCGTCTGCACTTCGGCGCCATCGACCGCGGCAGGATCGGGGTGATCCTTCCGCTGCCGGTCGAGCGCCGCCGAGAGAGACTCGAGCCGCGCCTTCATGGCCCGTTCCTCGTTATCGGATCCTTCTGCTCGGGATCCCTCGTCCTCGTCCTTCGCCATCGGCTCTTTCCGTGTCGCAGGAAACGTTCCTGCCGGACCCTATAGGGCCTGAAACGACGAAAAGCGAGCCTTGGACTCGACATGCGGCCAAGAAAACACAACCAAAAGTGCCAGAATTTCAGGTTAAGCGGACGCGTTCGCTGAAGAACAAATCCGACCCCTGCGAGACGGGCGCACCATATTGTCGAGGCGAGATTGTGTCAAGGCAAGCGTAGGTGTGTTTAGTCTGTTGTTTACAAAGCAACTTCTATCGTCGCGACGGCTTCGTGACGAAGGTTGCAGACGCTTGCAGCAGGACCGCAGGGGAATCGCAAGCGCGGCAGTGCCGCCCCGGCACTTTCAGATGACGAAATCGACGCTGCGCGCGCGCGCTTCGGCGTTGATATCGGCCTTCACCTCCTGGGCGATCTCGGCAAGCATGATCGAGCCCCGGCGCCTTGGCCGTGCAACGTCGATGACGCGCGCCGAGCGGACTTCGCCCGGCTTGCCCCCCAGAGCCACAACGCGGTCGGCCATGTAAACGGCCTCGTCGATGTCATGCGTGACGAAGAGGATGGTACGGCCGGTTTCCTCGCGGATGCGGACAAGCTCGTCCTGCAGGTTTTCGCGCGTGGAGACATCCAGCGCACTGAAGGGCTCGTCCATCAGAAGTATGGCGGGGCGCACCGCCAGCGCTCGGGCGAGCGCCACGCGCTGGCGCTGGCCGCCCGAAAGCTGATACGGCCAGCGGTCGGCCATCTCGGCGAGGCCGACGAGCTTCAGCGCGTCGCGCGCCCGCGCCAGCCGCTCGGCTTTGGGGGCAGAGGTCTTTTCCAGACCGAAGGCGACATTGGCCAGCACGCGCCGCCACGGCAGCAGGCGTGCATCCTGGAACATCATGGCCATGGGCCGCTCGGCCCCCGGATCGGGCGCGATTTCTACCGTCCCGGCGGTCGGCTTGGCGAGGTTCATGAGCACGCGCAGCAGCGTCGATTTGCCGACCCCTGAGGCGCCGACAATGGCGACGAATTCACCGGTGCGGACATCGAGATCGAGGCCGCGCAGCACGTCGGTGCGCTGGCCGTTCTGCTCGAAGGCAAGGCCGAGCCCGCTGATATGGATGATCGGCGTCAGGGGGCAACTCGTCACGGCTTCCATTTCAGGAGCCTTTCCTGTGCGAACATGAAACCCGCATCCATGATGCCATATAGCGCGGCCATCGTGAGCATGTAGACGACGACGATATCCGTCGCGAGCAGGCTGGAGGCCTGCATCATGCGGCTGCCCAATCCACTGACGCCCGAAAGCTCGGCGGCGACAACGGCCATCCAGGCCTGACCGAGCGCGGTGCGCAGGCCGATCAGAATGCCCGGCGTGGCCGCGGGCAGCAGGACTTTCACGAGCCGCTCGGGCGCGCTACGAAACCCAAAGGCGTCGGCCACTTCCACGAGATCACGGTCGACACTGCGAATCGCACCGTGTGCCGCGAAAAAGGCGATCCAGAACACACCGATGGAGATGATGAAGATCGCGTTGGCCTGATCGACGCCGAACCAGATAATGGCGAAGGGTGCCCAGGCCAGGTTCGGGATTGGACGCAGCAGCCGCACCACCCAGGCGAGCGACCAGTCGAGCACATTCGACATGCCGGTCGCGACGCCCATGATCGTCCCGAGCCCCGCGCCGACGATAAAGCCGAGCACGTAATGATTGAGGCTTAAGCCCACATATTCAGCCCAGAGCCCGCTGCGAAACTCCCGCATGAACGCTTGGGGCAATTCGCTCGGTGGGGGCAGCAGGCTCGACTGGATGAGGCCGGAACGGGGCACAGCCTCCCAGAACAGCAGGAACAGCACGAGGCCGAGGGCCGCATAAAGAGTGGGGCGAAATCGCACGAGGGATCGCAGTCGTTGGAGGGGGCGTGTTGGATTGAAGAC
>JAQGKN010000007.1 GCA_028290085.1 Hyphomicrobiales bacterium | reverse complement strand
GACTGCGCGAATGTGCGGCTCAGCCCCTTGAGCGCCCCCGGCGCATCGCAAAGATCAGGAGCATATAGACTCCGATCGCTGCGAGGACCGCTATCAGGCAGGCGAACCAGAAGCCTCCCTCGTCTTCAGAGAAGGGAAGACCCTTCGTGTTCATTCCAAACAGTCCTGTCACGAGTGTCGCGGGCAGGAACACTGCAGTCAGCATCGACAGGACGTAAAGCTGCCGGTTTGTTTCAGCCGCCAGATGAGCCGACACCTCGTCCTGCAGCAGCCGGGCACGGTCCTGCGATGCATGCACCTCCTGGTGAATGGATTCGAGGCGTTGCGCGATCCTGCCCGCCGCCTCACGGATTTCGTTGCGCCATCGCACTGTCGGCGCCCGCTCGACCCGGCGAAACAAGCCGAGCAGACGTGACAATTGCCGGTTCAGCTTGACCGCCCGGCGCCGGAGACCGCTGATCCCGTCGCGCGCCTCGTCGGCGTAACCAGCCAATATCTTGTCTTCGAGGTGATCTACCGCCTGGCCGAGTTCGATCGCGGCGGTGCCGATTGCGTCGGCCTCGCGGTCGACAATTGCCTCGAGCAGATCGATCGCAGTTTCAACCCTTCGTCCAGCCTGCACAGCCGCCCGCGTGGATTCGATAGATTGCAGCGAGTGACGACGCCCCGTGAGAAGCAGCCTCTCGGCAAGCACAAAGCGCAATTGCGCCACGTCATCAGAGGCTGATGCGAAGTCGAGGCGTGCATCGACAAACACGCCGGCAAGAACATCGCCTTCCAGTTCCACACGATCATGCTTGTCCTGGGACAGAAGAATGTCGCGCGCTTCGTCCGGCAACTGGTCGAGTTCCGCGATCCAGGCGCGGCATCTGGCGTCTGCAAGGTTGAGGTGAACCCACCAGAAGCAATCATCTGCGACCGGCAGGCTTGGCATCTCATCCTGCCGCATCTGAGTGCCGCGCCCCTCGTCATCGAAGCGGAACGAAAAGACGATTCCATGCCGGCCCTGCTCGTCGACAAGTGGCAGGACTGGCATGCGCATCTTTATCTCCGTGAAGATGGAAAAAGATCATCTTGCAGGTATTGGTCGCTAATCAAATATCGTGAAGCATTTATGACGTAGACACGACACGACTGACGATAGTCCCGGCGAGCTCGATGTATTAATCTGCGCACGGCCGAACAGGCCCTGCGAACGGATGTTGCGATCATGATTATAAGACCCGCGGAGCCCGAAGATATCGGAGACGTTCTCCGCCTCTACGCGCAACCCGCTTTTGACGATGGAAATGTACTGGACGAAAATTCTGCGCGCGCGCTCTACGACCGCTTCTCGCACTATCCCGACTACAAGATATATGTCGCGGAAATCGACGCACGGATTGTGGGATCCTTCGCCTTGCTGGTGATGCTGAACCTTGGACATCTGGGCGCCCCTTCCGCCATCGTCGAGGATGTCGTGGTCGATCCGGCCATGCAGAACCGCCTCATCGGTCGAAAGATGATGGAAGCTGCAATGGGGCTCGCGCGCGACAAGGGGTGCTACAAGCTCGTTCTGTCGTCGAATGCACGACGGATGGAAGCTCATCGCTTCTACGACCGGCTCAGCTTCAAACGCCACGGCATCAGCTTTCACGTCGAGCTCTAGAAGTCTCAGGCCGCGCGTTGGGACCTGAGGCGTCCAAAATCCGCCAGCCATGCGATGGTGCCTGCGACGATGGTGGCGACGAGGCGCGGGCGGCTGCCCGTGTTGTCCACGAGAACCACGTCGCCCCTGCGGCCCTCGGCGATCCGACCACGGTCGGGGAGACCCATCGCGCGAGCGGGATTCGAAGAGACAAGCGACCATGCGTCGGCGAGTTCCGCGGCACCATTTCGGGCCAGCAGAAAAGGAGCTTCGAGCAGAGAAGGATAATAATAATCCGAAGCGAGAATCGTGCAGAGGCCCTGGGCAACCATATCCGCGGCTGACGGACAGCCGATATGGCTGCCATTGCGCAGGACGTTCGGCGCGCCGAATACAGTGTCTTCGCAATCTTCGATGGCCGCAGCCGCGGTGTCCCGCGTCATCGGGAACTCGGAAACGAGGCAACCGAGCCCCCGATAATGCTGCCGGTCAGCGATATCCCGGTCGTCATGCGAAAGCAGTGGAATGGAACGAGCGCGCGCAGCCTCAGCCAGCCGGTCAACCGACAGCTGAACCGACGGCTCACGTGCGATCACCTCGTGGACCAGCGCGATAAAATCATCGAAGCTGAGACCAGACCGCTGGACCATCCCCTCGATCTTCGTGGCGCGCCGCTCGATGGCCTTGACGATCCCACGCGTGTGATCGTTGAAAGCAAGGGCATGGATAAATCCGTCCCGCATCCACTTGATGATCTCGTCTTCATGTCCGAGATTGAACACTTCGTGTCGCAGATGAATGCGCGTATCCGCAACCAGACTGCGCCGCAGCTTTCTGCTCGCCTCCAGCATCGCACGCGTCGATGCGATGCTGCGCAGACCCGGTTCCCACGAACAGGTTACGCCATGAAACGCCGTCGTGATGCCATTGGCGATCAGCTGACGGTCCGTATCGAGTAGTGCGGTCTCCAGATCGAAGGCAACCCCGGGGCGCGGCATGATCTGACGCTCAAAAGCATCGCCGTGCATATCGACGATGCCCGGAAGAACGAGCAGGCCGGATGCGTCGATTGCCGAGCAGGCTCCAGCCATCTTCCGGCCTAGACTGATCGCGCCCTCACAGATCCCGATATCGCTTCGCAACCAGGCTCCATCAACGAGAACTGAACCATTGCGGATATCGAGCATCGGGAAGCCTCCATGAGCCCGAGCCTTACGACGACGTAATGACAGGCAGGTGACACGGCACCTCCTGCGGCCTCCGGCTCGCCGACCGGCTGTCACCTCCCTGTCGTGTTCCGCCTCTATCGAAAAGCAACATCAAGAGGGACGCACATATGCTGACGTTGCAGAATTTGACGAAGACATTCGGCTCGTCATGCGCGGTCAGGAACGTATCGCTGACCATCGAGCGTGGCAGTTTCGTGGGCGTGATCGGGCGCTCGGGCGCCGGCAAGTCCACGTTGCTGCGGATGCTCAATCGTCTCGCCGAGCCCACCTCCGGCACCATCAGCTACGACGGCAGGGACGTTACGAACTTGCGTGGAGCCGCTCTTCGTGAGTGGCGCCGATCCTGCGCGATGATCTTTCAGCAATTCAATCTGGTCGGCCGCCTCGACGTGATGACCAACGTTTTGACCGGCCGCCTCGCCCACGCCTCGCATATACGCTCGCTCTTCAACATCTGGAGCGAGACCGACAAGGCCGTTGCACTTACGGCACTCGAGCAATTCGACATGGCGTCGCTGGCGGCCCAGCGCGTCGACCAACTCTCAGGCGGCCAGCAGCAACGCGTCGCTATCTGTCGCGCACTGGTGCAGGAGCCCGACATCATCCTTGCGGATGAGCCTATTGCGTCGCTCGATCCGCGTAACACGAAGATCGTGATGGATGCCCTGCTGCGCATCAACAAGCATTTCGGGATCACCGTCGTGTGCAATCTGCACTCGCTCGATCTGGCCCGCACTTATTGCGACCGGCTCGTCGGAATGTCGGCGGGGCAACTCGTATTCGACGGAGTGCCTGACGCGCTGACGGCGGATGTCGCGCGCGATCTCTACGGCCTTGAAGCCGGTGATGTGCTTCATGCGCCGCAACAAGAAGCGGCTTTAGGCAGACGCGTACCTGCCGCAGCCTGATTTATTTTCCAAGGAGCAATCAAATGTTCAATCGCCGACATGCCGTCGCCGCTGCTGCTGCAATTCTCATGATATCGACAATCGGCGCCGCTCAGGCGCAGGATTGGAAGGCCAAATATCCGGAACTCACCTTTGCCGTGATCCCGGCAGAAAACGCATCGGGCGTTGTCGAGCGCTATCAGCCCTTCATGGATTATCTCAGCCGCTCGCTCGGCGTGAAGGTGAACCTG
>JAQGKN010000566.1 GCA_028290085.1 Hyphomicrobiales bacterium | reverse complement strand
CTCCTCTGGGGCTTCATGTGTCTGGCCATCGCTTTGCGCGGGGGCGGCCCGTGGTCGCTCGACCGCAAGATCGGGCGCGAGCTCTGACTCTTGCAAAGCTATGCTTCAGCTTGGTTTGTTGCCGGAGTGAACCTGCGAAAGCGCCTCGTAGACGAAACGAAAACCCGTCCTGCGGATTGCTCTTCGAAACAGGAGGTCACAGCATGATGGTTCTCAACGGATTCCGGATCGTCAGCCTCGGCGCCGCAACTCTTCTGGCGCCGCTGATGCTCACGGCGCCGGCGCAAGCCAAGGGTTGCATCAAGGGGGCGATCGTCGGCGGAATCGCCGGTCATCTGGTGGGCCACGGCAAGGTTGGCGCAGCCGCCGGTTGCGTGGTGGGCCATCACAACGCGAGCAAGAACGACGCTGCCGACCAGCATTCGCGGAGCCAGCAGACGCAACAACAGCGCTGAGCGACGCGATACGTTTCAACCGCAGCCCCGGCAAACCATGCCGGGGCTGCCTTGCGTTGAGGGGGTTTAAGGCGCGAGGTGGTCGCATGACGATTTTTTCGGTCAGGCACGTGACGACCTACCGCTACGCGCGCCCCGTGCGCTTCGGCGAGCATCGGCTGATGTTCCGGCCACGCGACAGCTATGACCAGCGGCTGCTCGATGCGACTCTGACCACGACGCCCAAGGCCACTCAGCTCCGGTGGATCCACGACGTCTTCGGCAATTGCGTCGCGCTGGTGCGTTTTGAGGGTTCCGAGACGTCGCTGACGTTTGAGACCCAGATCACGCTAGATCACACGCCGCAGGCGACGCCCGACTTCCAGATCGACGAGGAGGCCCTCGTCTACCCCTTCAAATATGACACCGATGAGTTGAAGGACCTCAGGCCCACGATCAAGCGGCACTATGACGACGACGCCGATGCTGTGGGTCACTGGGCTCGACAATTCGTCAATGTCGGGCACCCGACAGACACCGGCACCCTGCTGATGACTCTTTGCTACTCGATCCACGAGGGGTTCGCCTATTCGCGGCGCACGGAAGCGGGCACGCAGCCGCCCACGCAGACCCTTCGCCTGAGGCGGGGGACGTGCCGGGACTTCGCCGTTCTGATGATGGAGGCCGTGCGCTCACTCGGCTTCGCGGCGCGTTTCGTGACAGGCTATGTCTATGTCGCAGACCGCGATGGCTCCACCACGCTCGGCGGCGGCTCCACACACGCCTGGTGCCAAGTCTATCTGCCGGGCGCTGGCTGGGTCGAGTTCGATCCGACAAACGGCATCGTGGGCAATCGCGACCTGATTCGTGTCGCCGTCGCGCGCGATCCCCGGCAGGCCATTCCATTGACCGGCAGCTACCACGGCAGTGCCGGCGACGAACTCGGCATGAGCGTACAGGTCAACGTGACGACTGGCGTATCAACCTAGGGATTGTGCTGAATGCCTCAATAATAGGCGCTGGAACTCGCTTCCTCTGTCCGGCGTTGGCGTGCGACGCTCAAAACCGCTCCGGCGCGAGTCTTGCTCAGAGTGTTATAAGTCACGCTCTCAAATATGCGGATGTGCGATGAAGATCAGAGCCGGCTTCTCGATAGCCTATGACTGCGCAAAGCCAACGCCGATGCTGCTCGTGCTCAACATCCATCCGTCGCGGCGCGTCGATCTCTTGAGCGAACAAGTACTGGAATTCGATCGACCCATCGAGGCATGGGGATATACCGACAGCTTCGGAAATGCGTGCACGCGCATCGTGGCACCGCCCGGCATCACCACAATCTCCACGGCCTTCGAAATTTACGACACGGGTCTCCCCGATGTCATGGCTGAGGACGCCGTCCAGCACGAGATCAAGGATCTTCCGGACGAGGTGCTCGTGTTTCTCCTCGGCAGCCGGTATTGCGACACCGACCGCCTGGCGGACCTTGCCTGGTCGATGTTCGCGCACATGCCACCCGGCTGGCGGCGTGTGAAAGCCATCTGCAATTTCGTCAACAACCACATCGTGTTCAATTATCAGAATGCGAATGCACAGCGCACTGCCCATGGCGGCTACACGGACCGAACCGGCGTCTGCCGGGACTTCGCCCATCTGGCGATCACGCTCTGCCGCTGCATGAATATCCCGGCTCGCTATTGCACGGGCTATCTCGGCGACATCGGCGTGCCCGTCGATATCAATCCCATGGATTTCAGCGCCTGGTTCGAGGTTTACCTGAGCGGGCGCTGGTACACGGTGGATGCCCGTCACAACAAGCCGCGCATTGGGCGCATTCTGATGGCCACGGGGCGCGATGCGACGGATGTCGCCCTGTCGACGAGCTTCGGCCCCTCGGTGCTGGCGCGCTTCGACGTAGTGACGGACGAAGTGTTGGCGCCGTAAGGGTCTCGCGGGGTCAGGGAAAGAGCTTCACGGCGTCTGAAAAGGGCACGCGAAGGATCACCCGGCCCCGATCGTCCGAAATCTCGAAGGACCAGGACAGGGGAAGAAAACCCTGCTTGATCGTCTCCTGCATCGCCTCCCGCGCAGCGGCAATGGCCTCGGCGCGCGCCGCCTCCAGGCCGGGCAACTCCGTGCCCTCATCGTCTTTGATGAGGAGCGAGCCACGGCGCTGGTTGAAGTGGTAGCAGGCCAAAACGCTTTCCGTTCAGATCACTGCCGGTCAACGCGAACAGCGCTAATCGGTCACCCTGCCATCAGGCGCTCGTATTCTGCCTCGGGGACGCCGTAACTTCCAGATGCGAACTCTTCAAGCTTCTCGCGGTCGCGGATCGTGATGATTCCCCGCGCGGCCCGAATAGCACCTGAACCTTCAAGAATGTGGATGGCGGTGGTCACGCCAGACCGACGGACCGCCAGCATAGCCGCCATGAATTCATGAACCAGCGGCATGGTGTCCTTGCGCGCCCGATCATGCGACATCAGCAGCCAGCGCGCCAGCCTCTCCTCGATGGTGAAGCTCCCGTGGGCCAGCGCGGTATAGGCGAACTGGATGGCCAGCGCCTCCTTGAACCGCATGACCGTGTAATTGAGCGATCGATAAGTCTGGATGGCCTGCGCAAAATCAACCGCCTTCATGCGCCAGGCGGTGCCCGGCAGCTGGATGATCGCCCTCAGCGGGGTTCTGTCACCTTCCCGCAGGACCATGTCCGTCATGCCCTCGAAACCAACCATGCCGACCTCAATCGGATTGACGTGGTCTGTGCGAGCCAGTATCGAGCAGACGCAGGATTCCGGAAAATAGACGTACTGGATGACGACAGCCGGCTCGATGACAACTTGCTTGAGGTTAAGACTTACCTCTTCGAGCAGCGGCATGAGCGCAGCAAGATCCTCTGGTGGAAGCCTGAGGAGGAGTCGATTGTTCATGGGAACATGAGACATGGCTCGCCCTGGAAGTTATGCGGGAGCGCGAGTCTCTCAACCGCTTTTTCTTTGAATAGCGGGAACGGCACATGCTTATCTAGAGACGCTACCGCACAAAGACAGTTGGGGCGCAGCCGACGCCGCAAGTATCGCCAGAGATCAGAGCAGATCGGAGTGCAAGCGTACTGAACAGTTTAACGTAATTCGTCACTGGAAATGAATGCATGCTCGGCG
>JAQGKN010000557.1 GCA_028290085.1 Hyphomicrobiales bacterium | reverse complement strand
CAGCTACGCTGTCGAATAGACCTGTTGCAAGGGCGAATGGCGATGAGCCCTCACTCCTGATCGCCCGGCACAGCTGCCAGACGCTCTTCGAGCGCAGCGATGCGCGTGGCGAAGGCGTCCTTCGAGTCCCTCTCGATGGAGCGGTAATGCTCGACCAGGAGGCGCCCGAAATTGGTCAGCTTGGCGTGCCCGCCGCCCTTGCCGCCGAGTTGCGTCTCGAGCACAGGCGTCGCGAACATGCGGTTGACCTCATCGGCGAGAAGCCAGGCGCGGCGATAGGACATATCCATTGCGCGCGCAGCTGACGAAATCGAGCCATGCGCCTCGACCATTTCGAGCAGGCGCACTTTGCCGTGGCCCAGATGCCGGCCGTCGTCGAAATCGATGCGGATGGTGACGCGCGTCACGCGGGCTTGCCTGCGACATTTGGACAGGCGTCCGGCTTGATGTCGACCAGCGGCGTGCCGTCGACGCAATCGAGCCCGCGCACGACGAGCCGATCTGGATGCACCTCGACCAGTTGCACGATGGAGGACGCGATCGGATTGGGGCGAATCGGCGAACGCAGGCTGAAGGTGCCCGCATTGCCTGCGCCACCGTGCGGCGACTGCGTCGCAAGGTCGCGCTGCGCACGATCCATCCAGTAGAGAATTTGCAGATATGTGTGACGCTCGATGCCAAGCAGCGCGGGGCGGAAGGCCTCTGCGATTTCGATGGTGCAAAGCGGGCCTTCAAGGTCGCCACTGCGCGGACAATCGCGCCGCTCGCGCCACGGCGTGCGGATCCGGCCGATGAAATAGATCTGGGCGTCGGTCGTCGCGGGAAGATCGAGACGGGATTCGCCCGGACGGATCTCCGTGCGATCAGCTGATGAATTGGTCATGCGCAGCCTGTCGCGATGCAACATTCGAGAAGCCACGATCTTAGCCCATCAAGGCGCTTTGTCGACCAGCGGACGTTTGCGGGATGGCACCGGCCTTGCAAGCCGGTAGACGGATTAAGGACATGGTCACGACCACCCTTGCGTGTACGCACGGCTGGCCTAGGATCGTGCCTATCAATCGAGCATCTTGTTCAATCGTCACGTAGAAGGACCTGCACCATGGTGGACGCATTTGAGGATCATTGCTGGAAAGACATCATCCCTGACGACGTCCTCGAGCTCTACACGCATTACAAGCGCGACCTCTACATCGGACCGAGAGCCGCACTGCTCGCCATCGATCTCTATGAGCTCGCCTACCAGGGCGGCCCCAACCCCGTCTCCGAAGTCGCCAAGGAATTCCCCTCCTCGTGCGGCATCAATGCATGGAAGGCGATCGAGCCCACGAAGAAGCTCTTCGCGGCGGCGCGCGCTGCGGGATTGCCGATCTTCTACACGACGGGCGACACGCGCGAGGGCAGCAAGCCGAGCGCGATCAAGGCCACCAATCGCCGTGGCGGCATGGGAAGCGCAGATGCCTTCACGATTCGCCCCGAATGGGCGCCGCAGTCGAGCGACGTCGTCATTACCAAGCAGCGCGCGAGCGGCTTTTTCGGCACGCCACTGACAGCACATCTGACGCAGCTGGGTATCGACACGATCATCATCATCGGCGAGAGCACGTCGGGTTGCGTGCGCGCCAGCACGGTCGATGGTTATTCCAACGGCTACCACATGGTGATGGTCGAGGAATGCTGCTTCGACCGCAGCGAGATCTCGCACAAAGTGAACCTGTTCGACCTGCATCATAAATATGCCGACGTCATGAAGGTGGACGAAGTCGTGGCCACGCTCGCCTCGCGCCGCGTGCCGGAGGCTGTCTGATGAAGCCTCGTTCCTACGGCCCCTTTGACTATTCGCCGATCATCCGACGTCCTAAATTCACCTGGCCGAATGGCGCGCGCGTCGCGCTGTGGCTCATCCCGAACGTCGAGTTCTTCGCACTCGACGAGCAGATTCCCGCAGCGGCGGGCGGGGGCGGCAAGACGCCCGACGTGCCCAACTGGTCCGTGCGCGACTACGGCAATCGTGTCGGCATCTTCCGCATGATGGAGGTGATGGACCGCTACAAGGTACGCGGCACCGTGGCGCTCAACAGCGATCTCTGCCGCGTCCACCCCGAGATCATCGAGGAGTGCATGGCGCGCGGCTGGGAGTTGATGGGGCATAACGAATCCAACACCCGGCGCCTGAACGATGCCAAGCCCGGCGAGGAAGCCGGCATCGTGCATCGCACGATCGAGACGATCACCAAGGCGTCAGGCGTGAAGCCGCGCGGCTGGCTCGGCTCGGGCCTTCAGGAGACGTGGGAGACGCTCGACCATCTCGCCGATGCGGGCCTCGATTATGTGGCCGACTGGGTGAACGACGACCAGCCGGTGGTGATGACGCTCGACGATGGGCGCACGATGATGTCGATCCCCTATTCCTACGAACTCAACGACAAGCCCGCCTTCGAGAAGAAGAATCGAACGGCGGAAGAATTCGACACGATGATCCGTCGTCAATTCGATGTGCTCTATCGCGAGGGTGAGACCTCGGGGCGCGTCATGGCGATTGCGCTGCATCCCTATCTCACGGGCGTGCCACACCGGATCGGCGCGCTGGATTCGGCGCTTGAATATATCTGCAAGCACGAAGGCGTCTGGCTGGCGACAGGCGCGGAAATCGCCGCTGCTGGCCGCGAGGTGCTGGGCGCGTGACCAACAGCGGAGGAGAGATCATGTCCGAAGCCATATTGCAGGCGGACAAGCCGGGACGCGCGCGGGCCTTCGGGGCCGCATTCGCCGCCGGTGTGAAAAGCAGGATCTGGGGCATTTCGTCCGTCGTCGGCGGTCTCGCAGCCTGGGAGATCGTCAGCCGATTCATCGTCGGCAGCAAATTGTTCCTGGCCGCGCCATCGCAAGTGGTGGTGGCCATGGGTGAGCTGGCGCGGTCGGGCGAACTCGGCAACCACATCTACGTCAGCTCGCTCGAATTCTTCCTCGGCTACACGGTAGCCTGCGTGCTCGGCGTGCTGCTCGGCCTCGCCATGGCGAGTTCTCCGGCAGCCAAACAGGCACTTCAGCCCTGGGTTTCCGGCCTCTATGCGACGCCGACAGTGGCGCTGGCGCCCCTGTTCATCCTGTGGTTTGGCATCGGCATCTTCTCGAAGGTGGTGGTGGTCATCGTGCTCGTCATCTTCCCCGTAGTCATCAATACGGAGGCGGGCCTGCGCACGACGAGCGTGCAATTGATCGAGACGGTGCGGGCTTTCGGCGCCAACCGGCGGCAGACCTTTTTCAAGGTCGCACTGCCCTCGGCTCTTCCCTTCATTTTCGCGGGCCTGAAACTCGGCATCGGGCGTGGCCTCATCGGCGTCGTGGTAGCGGAATTGTTCGGCTCGCGCGCGGGGCTCGGCCAGCTGATCAGCCAGTCGGCGGACACGTTTAACATGCCAGCCTTGTTCGCAGGCGTCGCCATCCTCGCGGGCGCGGGCATTGCCATGACGAGCGGCTTCGGCTGGCTCGAGCGCCGTCTACTGCCGTGGAGAGAGTAAGATGGCCGACGACATCGTAAAACTGTCGGTCGAGGGACTGACCAAGAAATTCGGCGACCTCGAAGTGCTCCGCAATATCTCGGCAGAGGTGCGGCGCGGCGAGTTCATCTCCATCGTGGGCCCGTCGGGTTGCGGCAAGACCACCTTCCTGCGCATCATCGGCGGGCTCGAAAAGGCGGCGAGCGGACAGGTGAAACTGGACGGGCGCGTGCTCGACGGGCCCGGCGCGGACCGTGGCTTCGTGTTCCAGCAGGACAATCTGCTGCCCTGGCGCGATGTTCTCGCAAACACGGAAATCGGCCCGGAAATCGGCGGCTATCGCAATTCGGATCAGCGCAAGAAAACGCTGAGCCTGCTGAAGCTCGTCGGGCTCGAAGGCTTCGAGAAATATTTCCCGCGCCAGCTTTCCGGCGGCATGCGCCAGCGAGTCAATCTCGCCCGTGCGCTCGCGGTGGACCCCGATCTGCTGCTGATGGATGAGCCCTTCTCGGCGCTCGATGCGCAGACACGCGAAATCATGCAGACCGAGTTGATGCGCATCTGGGAGGCCGGACGCAAGACCGTCCTTTTCGTGACGCATCAGATCGACGAAGCCGTCTATCTCTCGGACCGCATTTTCGTGTTCGCCCGCAGGCCCGGCCGCATCAACGAGATCGTCGAAGTGGATCTGCCTCGGCCACGTCCGCTCGAAATCAAGCGGACGCCCGAGTTCATGAAATATGTGGACCACATCTGGAAGCTGATCGAAGACGACGTGCGCGCGTCAGTGCTCGAAGAGCATGCGTGAGATGGGCGTAGCTCTTCGTGCGTCATTGCGAGGAGCGAAGCGACGCGGCAATCCAGAAGTCCCAGGACCGCACTGGATTGCTTCACTTCGCTCGCAATGACGGCAACAAGACTGGTCCCTTATTCTGGGCGAAACCTAATCGAGAATCTGGCCGCCGTCCCAGCTCATGGCGAGGCGGCCAGTCATGACGCGGAAGGCGTCGGTGTCGACGAGCTTGCGGTAGAATTCCAGCAGCGTGGGAGCTTTGAGCGATTCGAGGCCGGCGCGCGCGTCCGTGAACGGGGCTCCCGGGAACAACCGGTCGATGACGGCCTGACGCATGACCGCGTCGGGCTCGCGCGCCAGTTCCTGCGCGGGGATGCGCGCCGTCAGCATCGAGACGATGAGATCCCGATCCAGC
>JAQGKN010000489.1 GCA_028290085.1 Hyphomicrobiales bacterium | reverse complement strand
AAGGTTGTTCCGAGACGCTGAGCCTCGCGATCCATCAGGTAGTCGTTGTCCTTGTTGGCGAGCGGACGGTAGGTGCCGGGCACATACTTGCAGTGCACGCCCTTGCCGGCCTTCATGTGGCCGACTTCAGCCGCAGTCAGT
This sequence comes from Hyphomicrobiales bacterium, assembly GCA_028290085.1. Taxonomy (GTDB): domain Bacteria; phylum Pseudomonadota; class Alphaproteobacteria; order Rhizobiales; family Beijerinckiaceae; genus Terripilifer. The sequence goes on along the minus strand of JAQGKN010000489.1, from coordinate 5,421 downwards.
TCACGCACGGGATGGTAATCGAAGCTCCATGCCACGCAGGTTTCATCGTCGCGCGGCACCCAGAAGTGGCCGTGCATCGGATAGTCGCCACGGGGCGGAACGGCGGTGTAGCAGGGCATCAGCCAGGGGGTGATGCGCCAGTAATACTGGTCGTCCTCGGCCATGCGGCGTGCGCCGATGTAGAGGCCGCCCTCGCTCTCGATCACCTCGAAGACGGGCGACAGATCGGCGAGATTGTACTTGTTGCCTTCAGCACCCTTGAACAGCGGGTCGGCCTTCACGTCGCCGCGATGCAGGAAGGACACGTGGCTCGAGTCGATGCCGCCTTCCAGCGATTGCAGCCAGTTGCATTCCTGCTCGCGCTTGGAAATGAAGCACTGCTTGCGGGGAACAACTGCGAATTCATAAGAAGGCTCGGCAGGCATATTTTCCGGCTTGCCCATATAGGTCCAGATCACGCCGCCCTTTTCAACGAGCGGATAGGACGTGAGCTTGATCTTCTTGGCGTAACCCGACGCCTCGTCCTCGGAGGGGACCTCGAGGCACTGGCCGTTCACGTCGAATTTCCAGCCGTGATAGGGGCAGCGCAAGCCGCATTCTTCGTTGCGGCCGAACCAAAGCGATGCGCCGCGATGGGGGCAAAATTCGTCGATGAGGCCGAGCTTGCCTTCACTGTCACGGAACGCCAGCAGGCGCTCGGACAGGATTTTCACGCGTACAGGCGGGCAATCGGCCTCGGGAAGCTCCTCGCTGAGCAGAATAGGCAGCCAGTAGCAGCGAAACAGATCGCCCATCATGGTGCCGGGGCCGGTCTGGGTGACGAGTTCGTTCTGTTGTTGCGTCAGCATTGCTGATCTCCGTCGAGCGTTTCCGCCAGCGCTTGAAGGGCTGGCTTAGTTGTTCCTCTATGCGGCATATCGTTCCGCATAGGGAAATTAGATGTATGGTGGGGCTATGGCTTTGCGCTGGATCAAAGCGCGATCACATCCGCGGTGAAGCGGTTGCGAAAGGCGCGATGGAGGCTTTGCCTGACGGACTGCTTTTTGCATGATGCTTCAGGCATATCCGCGCGCGTTACCGGAAAGCTTTGCGTCCGGCCTCGTTATCGCGGTGACTGAATGGGGAGTCCCGACATGATCGGCCGCTCATTATCTTTCATCGCAGCCCTAGCCGGTTTCTGCATGCTGCCGGGATCCGGGAACGCGCGGGATTACGGACAATGGGAAGGAACCGACCCCGAAACGCGCGCATGGTTTCGAAATCTGAAGCAGCCCGATCATCCACTGGTCAGTTGCTGCGGCGATGCAGATGCCTATTTTGCAGACGAATATGAGATCCGCGAGGGCAGGGTCTTTGCGCGCATCACCGACAGCCGGGGCAATAATGTTCCCGTGGGTACGATGGTCGAGGTGCCTCCGCACAAGGTCAATCGCGACCCCAATATCACCGGACACATCGTGATTTTTCTGGGCGGGCCGCCAAAGGACCCGTTCGTTTATTGCTACGTGCCGGGCTCGGGAACCTGAGCCGTTACGGCTCGTCCTTGGGCGCGAGGCGCCCTTGCTCTGCCTTGTGGAAATATTGCGAGCAGACCAGCCAGCCTTTCAACGGCCGAAGCGGCAGCACGCAAGCCAGAATGAGGATTGGCAGGCTGACGACCAGGTGCACCCACAGCGGTGGCTCGAAGGTGGCGTCGAGCCACCAGATGAAGCCGAGTATCGGGAAGCTCATGATGGTGAGCGCGAAAAAGGCTGGTCCATCGGCAGGATCGGCGAAGCTGAAATCAAGTCCGCAGACTTCGCATCGTGGTGCCAGCTTCAGAAATCCAGAAAAGAGCTTCCCCTGTCCGCATCTCGGGCACTTTCCGCGAATGCCTGTGACCATGGGTGGAAGGGGCGGATAGTGGTGCGATTGAGCCATGAACGCGCCTTTCGCATGGAAGGCTCCGTCGTGACAAGGCTGCCCCCGCCCGTGCGGGGGCAGCTGCTTCGGCAAGCCGCGCCCAACGTCAGATGGGCGTACGCGTCTGGTCGGGACCGGGCGTTCCGAATGTGGCGCGAGGAGGCAGACCCGGTGCGCCGGTATTGCCGAACATGGCGTGAAATGCCGACACGTCCAGCCCTCGACCATCGCGTTCGCCACGCACCGAGGCGAACCAGGCGACGGCCGCCCCAGCCAGCAGGCTTGCAGCCGTCATGAAGCCGAGCAGCACGGTCACCCGGCGTGCCTTGGTCAGCGCGTCACGTGCGCGAACGACAACGTCGTTGACGCGGCGGTCGGCATCGGGTGGCGCAATGCCCGTCGCGCCACGAACCAGCGTTGAGAGATAACGCCGATCCTCGGCAGCGATGTCCTCATGTCCGGACGTCGTGAGCAGGATGCGCGCGGCCTCTGAACGCGGATAGGTCAGGTCTTCACCGGGACGACGTTCCGCACGGAACAAGCGGTCGAGTTCATAGGCGATGAGGCTTTCTCCGCCCACCGAAGCGGAGGTACCCGCATTGCCACCCGATGGCACGGCCGGGGGCGTGAGCGCCCGTGTGAGTGCCAAAGTCATCAGCGCACCCAGGATCACGGCGAGTGCCCAGACCACGAGGCCGCGAAGCCCCGCGTGAAACTCCGGCTGGTCCTCGTCGGTAGCGAAACCGCGTGCGTGAAGCCTGCCGGCGATATAGCCGCCGACCGCAAAGCTCGTCAGCGCCGCTACGAGCAAATAAACGCCCGACAGCAGCCATAGCGCGAAGGAGGTGTCGCGCCACGTCGGCGCAGACGAGGCCACACCCAAGCCGAGTGCGGAACCGAACGTAACGAAGACGAAGAAGAGGGCCGCCGTGATCGTGGAGGCTGCGATGACAGCACTCCATCCGATGCCGGACGAGGGCGAGAAAGTCGTGTCAGAGGTCTGCATGGCGCATCTCCTTCCAGGGATCAGCGGAGACCGAAGAACGAAAGAACTGCGAGAACCACGACGACCAGTCCGACCAGATAAATGATACCGCTCATGAAAACCTCCTCTTGCAGCCAGTTCTTTGGCTGCAGCGAAACCGCTCAGGTGGAATTCAGTTCCTGATTCGAGTGGGCCACGAGCACGGAAATAGCGCTAATTTCCGCCCAGCATCGTCATCGTGCCGTGCACGACCACGTAAACGCCTAGGCAAATGACGAAGCTCGCGAAGACCTGTGTCAGCAGCGATTTGCGCGCGGCGAGGACATGCGACAGCCGTGTCCGTGACCCTGTTGCTCATAGGTTCAGCGGGCCCGCGTGAATCAGGCTGGGGCGCGTGTCATGCGGTCGGCGAGCCATCGGGCTGCGAGCATGCCTGCGAACATCGCGGCCACGAAAAGCATCGCCGACGCCGATCCGGTTCCCAGCGCGGTCAGGGCAGGGCCGGGGCAGAAGCCGACAAGGCCCCAGCAAATGCCAAACAGCGCTGCTCCAACCATGAGACGCGCGTCGATGGCGGATGCTCGCGGCAAGAGAAAGCCCGCCGCGAACAGGGGTTTCGTGCGCCGAAGGACAAGGCGATAGCCCGCAGCCGTAACAGCGACCGCACCGGCCATAACGAAAGCAAGGCTTGCGTCCCATCCTCCAGTGCCGATGGCCGCGAAATCGAGGAAGTTCTGCACCTTTGCCGGGTTCGACATGCCGGCCACGATGAGGCCGAGTCCGAAGAACAGGCCGACGACAAATTGCAGCAGGACAGGGACAAAAGACATAATTGCCTCAAAGCACATGCCGCAGGATGAACAGGGTTACGATCGCCGTCGTCATGAAAACCAGTGTTGCAGCGATGGAGCGCGTGGAGAGCCGGGCGATGCCACAGACTCCGTGGCCTGACGTGCAGCCGTTTCCCCAAACGGACCCGAAGCCGACGAGAAGCCCCGCAACACCAAGAAGCGGCGCACTCGCCGCGACAGTCAGTTCCGGCAAGCTCCCGGTCACCAGCAGGTAGACCAGGGGGGCAGCGACGAGTCCCGCCACGAAGGCGAGGCGCCCGAACAATTCTCCGTCCGCGTAGGGCGGAAAAAGGCGAGATGCTATGCCGCTCACGCCCGCGATCCGCCCTTTGACGGACATGAGCAGAACCGCGGCCAGTCCAATCATTGCGCCCCCGATCAAGGAGGCTATCGGCGTGAAGGCTGTCATTGCGTCACTCGATGTTACTTACCCGGCATCGCGCAGGTGCGAATGCCGAGCAATGTGTAGGCGGGGCAGAAGCGAAAGGCCGCAGTCACGATCATGACCAACCCGGCAGATGACACGGCATATTTCCATCCGCCCCATCCAACAAATACGTCAGCCGCGAAAGACACGAACGGCGCGATGATGAGAACGGCACCCAGGACGATGCGGAGTGTACGGTCGATGGTGCCCATATTTGCCATGATGGCTCTCCCCGACAAATTCTTATTGATACGTATCTGCGCATTTGCTAAATTGTCAATATGGAAAACGTTACGAATGATATTTCGGTATCGGGCCTTGAAGCGAAAGCGGAGGAGGCCTCACGCCTTTTAACGGCCATGGCCAATGCCAAGCGCCTTATGGTTCTCTGCGCGCTGCTCGAAGGTGAGAAATCGGTGGGAGACCTCGCCGGTATCGTCGGGCTGATGCCCGCGGCGCTTTCGCAGCATCTGGGCAAGATGCGGAGCCTCCGTCTCGTCGAAACACGACGCGACGGACAGACGATCTTTTACCGCCTTGCGAGTGCGGAGGTGCGCGCGGTGCTGGAGACGCTCTATCGTCTCTATTGCTTGCCGGACGCCTGAAATTCGTCCGCGCGGCCGATTTGAACGCTGCTGCAAATTCCGTGGCACTGCAATCGCGAAGGCGTTTGCGGGCACTCGTTCCTGTGCTAACCGTTTCCCATCACGTCATGAGGATTTTTCTGGATGAGCGAGCTTCGCGTCACGGCTGGTGACTTCACATTTGGTGCCCGTTTCGAGGACGAACTGGCGCCCCAGACATGTGCGATGTTTCGCAAGCATCTGCCCTTCCACAGCCAGATCATCCATGTTCGGTGGAGTGGTGAAGGTGTGTGGATGCCGCTCGGCGATCTGCAATTTGGCGTCGGCTACGAGAACGCGACAAGCTATCCAGCTCCGGGCCAGATCATCCTTTACCCGGGCGGCGTCAGCGAAACCGAGATCCTGCTCGGCTATGGCGCCCTGCAATTTGCAAGCAAGGCCGGGCAACTCGCAGGCAATCATTTCATCACCCTGACCTCCGGTCTCGAGAACCTTACGGCGCTCGGCAAGTCGGTGTTGTGGAAGGGTGCCCAGAAGATCGTCATCGAACTGGCCTGAAGCTAGCGATCGGGGAGTGTGTAGCGTGCCTCGTTGGAGCCAGTTCAGGCTGCTCACGCTGCATTATGCTTTCTACCAGATGTGGATCGCGGTGGCCGGTGGGTTCATCGGCGC
>JAQGKN010000651.1 GCA_028290085.1 Hyphomicrobiales bacterium | reverse complement strand
TGCTCATAAATATTGCGGATCCGGTCGGCTTCCAGCTTGGCCACAATATCCGCAATAACGGTCTCTCTATCAGGCCCGAGGGTCCAGCCGCGTATCTGCGCCTCGCAGTTGGCGTAGAGCGGGTAGACGGTACCGCAATCCGGTCCGTCCATGCTCGTGTAGTGCCCGACGAGAACCTTCGGTTGATACATGGCAACCGGACGGAATGCCTTCTCTAGCGCGCTATGATGAGCAGAGGCACGGTCCAGATCAGCCTGCGCTCGCGTCACCGCGTCTCTGGCCGCGAAGATCGGATCGAGCGCTGGATCTGCCTGCAGGCTTGTCGAGGCAGAGACCGCAAGGGACGCGAGCAGGGCAAGGATGGCGCGACGGGTACCCGCCTTTAAAAGACCTTCAGACCACCCCAGCCGAGAATAACCGACACGGCGGCAAACGACAGAATTGCCATCCCCAGCATCTGCGCAGCTATCGATAGCAGGTTCAGAGGTTCAGGGGTCGGAACGGTTTTGGTGACGAACGTCATTCGAAACTTGGTCATCATGCGCGCCTTCAGATGTGGCCTTGAGCATTATCAGTGAAATGCTAAACAAGCGTGAACGCCGCAGTATTGTCTCACGTGCGGGCGCACATACGCGAGGGCGTCGACCAACCGGACGAAATACGTACACTTGGCATGCGTCGCTGGCTTTGATTTGATATCAACGGAAATCAAGTTGCGGTCGGGTCAGAGCGGCCAACAAAGGGTCAACTGAATTCCCGGCATACCCCTTCTCAAAATTGAGGAGGCCCCCGGTCTCTCGCTCCGGGCCAATTCCCTACCTCGACCCTCGCGCGGATCACTCGGCCCGAAGCCTCGGCTGAAAACGATGCCCCGCGCCGCCCGTCCGACAATCGCCTGATGGCCTCGGCGGGTGAGGCGGCGACCGTCACCCTGCGCCGCTTGCTCCGCGAAAAGCTCAACGTCACCCTGCCCGTGCGCGAGCTTGCCAATTGAGCTCTCCCGATTCGGTTGTGATGGAGGCGGCCGCACTTCGGTATAGCCGTGCGCTGCTGCACCTCGCGAGCGCTGCGGCCATCGAAGCAGATTGCGTCCGCAACGAGGGTGCTATCCATCCCACCAATCCGGCTCTCGTGTTCCAGCCTGAAGGTAGGTTGCGAAGCGCGGGGCGGAAAATACATCTGGCAGTTCGGCCAGCTCTTAGGGAAGCTTGCCCACTTGGCTTAAACCATTCGGGCCCGAGCCCTCGGCCGTCAGATCGGGGCAGCATGCCAGCGCTTCAAACCAGCTTGAGTTCGCGGGGCATTCAGAATTTCTTGGGACTCCATCCGCCTAAGAAACCCGGCACCTGCGAGGCTGGCATAGGTTTCGCAAACAGGTAACCCTGCCCAGTGTGACAGCCCAATTTCCGCAACACTCGGACAGCGCCGGGATCCTCGATCCCCTCGGCGACTGTTTGTATGCCAAGACTGGTTCCAAGACCCACAATCGCCGCGACAATCGCCCGGGAATGCTCATTTTCTCCCATATCGCGAACAAAGCTTTGATCGATTTTGACGACGTCGACAGGATAGCGCTTCAAATGCGTGAGTGATGCAAAGCCGGTTCCAAAATCGTCCAGCGCGATGGTGACTCCGAGCGCCTTCAGCCGCTTGAGTGTGCTCAGGATCCGGTCTTCCGACCGGCCCAGAAAGACGGACTCGGTGACTTCGATCTGGAGGAGACTTCCTGCGATCTGCCTGGAATTGAGCCTGGATGCAATTTCTGCGGCGATGTCGTTCACCGTGAAGTCTGCCTGGCCGAGATTGATAGCTACATGGCCGAATCCACAGCCCTCATCAGTCCAGGACGAGATGTCCGAGATCACCCCGTCCAGAACTTTCTCGGTCAAAGCCGATGCGATGTCAGGGTAGGCGAAAGCTTCTGAAAACGACTGCGCGGAGACAACCTGTCCGGGTACTCGCATTCTGACAAGAGCTTCGAACCCTGTCACCCGGCCGCTGAGGAGGCAGACCTTAGGCTGGTAGTAAGGCAGAATGCGATTTTCGGTGATCGCATGCCGAACCTGCCGGGCCACGGACACACGTCTTTGGACCCCGGCTCTCATTTCCGCCGAGTATTCTTTAGCGCAATCCCGGCCCTCACCCTTCGCACCGTAAAGAGCGAGATCTGCGGCCTTCAAAAGTGAAAACGAGTCCTCTCCATCCACGGGCGAATGAGCAATGCCCAGTGAAGCCCGGCAGTCAAACAAGCGTTGCTTGTAATGGAAAGGTAGTCGGAGTTTATCCAGGAGGGACGTCACCAGCTTCAAGACTTCGGCAGGCGAGCGTCCCTTCATGACCATCGCGAATTCGTCGCCTCCGCAACGCGCCGAGAACACGTGTTCGCTCATGAACTCTCGAACGCGGCGGGCCACTTCCTTCAGCAGTTCATCGCCGGCATCATGGCCTTCCGCGTCATTGACGTCCTTGAAGTTGTCGAGATCGAGAAAGAGCAGCGAGAACGGCTCCCTGCTGTCGAGAACTGCTTGCAAGTGGGCTTGCAAGAAGGCTCGGTTTGGCAGACCAGTCAGATCGTCATAGTTCGCAGCTTGCCAGAGACGGGCCTGCGCCTTCTCTTGATCCGTTACATCGCTCAGCGTGCCATAACGCCGGAACCGCTCACTTCCTTCAGCAGTCATGGCGGACAGCCAAATCTCGTGCCCGCCCGGGCCAGAGAACCGAAAGCGCGCTGGCGATCCCTTGCGCAATGCCCTTTTTGCAAGTTCCGCATCGTCCGGGTGGATTCGTGCTCTGAATTCCTCAAGGCTACACGACGAGCTCATACCCAGAAGGCCAGACACGTTCTCAGAGAAAGTGATGCGGCGCGTGCTCACGTCATGCTCCCATGCGATAACCCGCCCCGCGTCGAGAGCCAGCCGAAGCCTATCTGAGCTTTGCTGAAGATCCTTCTCGAGTTGCATCTTCTCGGTGACGTCACGAAAGAAGATCGTGAGCCCCTCCGCGGACGGGAAAGCACGCGCTTCAATCCAAATTCCGAGAGGCTCATATTCAGCGGTAACAATTGCGCGCTCACCAGACTCCATGGCCCGCCTGTAAGCCTTGCCGAACTCTGTATCTCCGAGCTCAGGGAAAGCCTCCCATACATTGTGGCCCACCAACTCTCTCCCGGCCTGGAGCAGCTCAAAGGCACGCCGGTTCAGAACTTGGAAGTGCCATTCCCGGTCGAGAACAAAAATGGCATCGGTGGTCGTCTCGAAGACTGTTCGAAGCCAGCTGGAAACGGACGTGAGTTCTTCGCGCGCGCACTTCTCCTCCGTTAGGTCACGTGAGACGCCCGGAACGTATGGGGATGATCCCCCACCCTCACCGGCTGCGGAATCGAGCAAAACGATGCCATCGCAACTGACCCCAGCGAGGCTCTCGGTAAACTCCGACATGGGTAACCTTGGCTGGCCCAACTGATTGCTCCTCCGCACGGAGATCGTAAGGTCGGGTCAAGGCATTAAAGAGTCATGTCTGGATTGCGCGCAGCGTTGAACTATCAAGGGCACAGAATGCAACGCTTGCGCTACATGCGGCCTAAGAGCGATTCTCCCGAATCCTCAGGGGCTATGTCCGCTGCGCCAGTATGATCAGGGGCCGGAGCTCATGACCTTATGGACTTGCGAGATTGTGATTGCATACCGCCCTTCAATTACGATCTCACGATGGCATGAGATCGTGAAATTAGAAGCTCATTTCCTTGTAAACCGCTCGGCGTTGCCCTCACGCTCGAACATTGCATCAAGGGCTTCCATCATGAGTGCATTGATAGACTTGCGCCGAGTGAAGGCCATAAGCCGCAGCCGCTCAAATGGCTCTCTGGGCATATAGACGGTGGTCGAGTGCAGGTCCTTGCTCTTCGTGGGCGCAGTGCGGACCGGCTCTGACGTCGTTGGCGCCACGGGTTCCTCAAGGCTAGGCATCAGGCTAGGCCGCTTTGAAACTTGCTGCTCCCATCTTGCGATCAACGTATTTCCAGAGTTGCCGGATTTCCTCGGCTGCTTTCCCGCGCGGAGCATATTCGGTGACCCCCTGCCCTGTGGCGAAGGCATCTTGGTAATCGGCCCGGCTGACCAAGGCGACCGGCGCGACCTCCCCGAAGACGCGGCTTCGGCCGTGCGCGAGCCTGACGGCGCGCACTGGTTCAACACGAACCAGAACGCCGTTTTGTGGGCGAGAATTTGCCGGAGGGTGGGTCTGGCAGCCCTAATATCAACGTTGGATGGCCGGGACGGAATGAGGCAAAGCGTTGCCGTCTTCATTACCTCGGCCAGCAGCGGCGAGTCGGTGCCTTGGCAATCCAGAATAACCAAGGTGTATCCGTCGCGCTCAAGCTTGGATAGGATGGCCGGGAGTTGCAAGGCTTGGGCATCCAATACCCTCGCCACCGCTGGAGCCTCAGCAGGCCGATCATTCGCCCAGACGTCAATCGATGCCTGCGGGTCTAGGGCGAGGAGAATGACCGTCTCCCCCACTTCCTGCGCCGCAACTGCCAAGCTGGCAGCCAGCGTGCTTTTGCCGACGCCGCCCTTCTGATTGCATAGTGGTATCTGCTTCATGTGCCCTCACTAGCTTATGAGCTTATGAGCTCACGCTCTTGTTAGCTTTCGAGCTTACGAGATCATAACATCCGTTATTTTTAAGGAGGTATCCCCCATGCCGAAAGGTAGCGCCAGGACACTGGGGGATTTGCAGGCCGAGGGCATTGATCGGCTTCAGGTCGTCTGCAGTAAATGCGACCGAGCCGGAAGCTATGCTGTTGAGCGTCTCTTCCGCTTCTGATCGATGCGGTGCGAAGTTCCAGTTCGATGTGGAGTAGAGCCGGTGACGAAGTGGAAATACATTCGCCGGCGTAGTTTAAGAACTCTGGGCGATTTAGAGCGGGAGGGTCAGGAGCGCTTGCTAGTTGTCTGCGATCGGTCTCTCAATCCGAATGACACGCAATCCGCCGGCTTGGGCAGCGCGAATTGCCCGCCTGATCTCGGTTTGCATCGGAAAGGTACGCGCCGGCGGAGTGGGGCGTTCGGTCATCTTTCACCCAAAGCCGCATGCTGGCGCCGACAAAGAAAAACCCCGCCGGCTTGGTTCGCCTAGCGGGGTCTGCCCCTTGCAGGGTCTTGAGGCTGAACGGCCGAAGCCGCCAGCAATCAACTCCAATGTGGTCCAGGACGGGTTAATGTCAAGTGACCGATGCCGAGTCCATGAAGCACGCCAGCGAGGACCGCTTCGAACATTTCTTCATTC
>JAQGKN010000488.1 GCA_028290085.1 Hyphomicrobiales bacterium | reverse complement strand
CGCATCCTGCCTCAGGCCGATATGCCGGAGCTAGATTGCTATCTGGTTTATCCGGAAGAGCTGAAGAACGTCGCGCGTATTCAAGTGTTTCGCGACTTCCTCGTCAGCAATGCGCAGCGCTGGGATTTCTGACACGGTCCTGGACGCTACTTCGTGTTCCAGCGTTCCAGTGCTTCTTCGTCGGCTTCCTTGCCGGCGACCCAGCCGCCTGATGTTCCATCGCCGAGATTTTGCCGCTTCCAGAACGGCGCCTGCGTCTTCAGAAAATCCATCAGGAATTCCGCCGCGCAGAAGGCTTCGCTGCGATGCCAAGCGGATACTGACACCATCACAATGCGCTCGCCCGGAGGGATCTTGCCAAAACGGTGGATGATGACGATGCCCTGCACAGGCCAGCGTTCCTGCGCCTGCGCTGCGATCCGCGCGAGTTCCTGCTCCGCCATGCCGGGGTAGTGTTCGAGCTCGAGCGCATTGAGCATGCCGCCTTCGTCCCGGCAGAGGCCGGTGAAGGTGACGATGGCGCCGACATCCGTGCGGCCCTTCGTCAGAACGGCGGTTTCAACCGTGGGATCGAAATCCTCGGCCTGAACACGAATCGTGACCATCAGCCACCTGTCATGGGCGGAAAGAATGCGATTTCGCGCGCGCCCGCGATGGGAGCGTTGTGCTTGACATGATTCTGGTCGATGGCGACGCGAATGACCTTCGGGTTTTCGAAGGCGTGGGCATATTCCTCGCCCCGGCGCGTCAGCCAGACCATCAGGTCTTCGACGTTGGCTACGGAGGCGGGCGGGGTGATTTCTTCATCGCTGCGCCCGATCCGCTCGCGAACCCAGGCGAAATAGATGGCTTTCATGTTTCCTACCCGTCGCTGACGTGTTTCAGCCCCGACCTCATATAGTCCCAGCCTGTGTAGAGTGTCAGGAGGGCGGCGGTCCAGAGCAGCACGAGACCAATCGTCACGGTCCCGGGTAGAACGACTTCACCGGCCGGACCGGCGATCAAGAATCCGAGAGAAACCAGTTGCATCGTCGTTTTGTATTTGGCGACGCGCGTCACCGGCACGGAGACGCGCAGCTCAGCCAGATATTCGCGCAGACCGGAGACGAGGATCTCCCGGCACAGGATTACGATGGCGGCCCACATGGACCAGCTTGCAATCGTATGGTCTGCGACCAGCACGAGCAGGCAGGCCGCCACGAGCAGTTTGTCGGCGATGGGATCGAGCATCCGGCCGAGCGAGGATTGCTGCGACCAGACCCGCGCCAGATAGCCGTCGAAGAAATCGGTTATGGCGGCGAGCGCAAACAGCCCGAGCGCAGTCCAGCGCACCCAGTGAAGCTCGGGCCAGAACAGCAGTCCCGCGACGACCGGTACCGCCACGAGCCGTCCATAGGTGAGAATATTCGGCAGGCTCCAGGTGCGCCCGCGTTCAAGTGAACTCATAGCCATTACCGGCAGGGAAACAGCCCCGGCGGCCCGCCGTCAATAGGAACATGCCAACGAAGCCGTGATGAGGTGCCCTAACCGCCCTTTTCGTGGAAAAAATCATACACAAGCCGCGCCGTGGCCGCGTTTATGCCCGCGACTTTCTCGAGATCCGCGAGTCCGGCGCGCGAAATCGCCTTTGCCGTGCCGAAGGCATGCAGCAGCGCCCGCTTGCGCGCGGGGCCGATTCCCCCGATCTCGTCGAGCGGCGACTTGGTGAATTCCTTTTTTCGGCGTGCCCGATGCGTCCCGATGGCGAAACGGTGCGCTTCGTCACGCAGTCTCTGCACGAAATAGAGCGCGGGATCGCGCGGCGCGAGCTTAAAAGGCTCGCGTCCTGGCAGGAAGAATGTCTCGCGGCCGGCGTTGCGGTCCGGTCCCTTGGCGATTGAGGCGACGTCCACACCCTCAATGGCTAGTTCCGCGAGAATCTGCCGCGCCGCCTCGAATTGCCCGCGTCCGCCGTCGATGAGGATGAGGTCCGGGCGCGACGGGAAGCCACCGCTCTCCTCGGCCTCCTCCGCCTTGGCTTCCGCACCGGCAGGCAGGGCGGCGCCTTCCTCCTTGACGAGACGGGCGAAACGGCGCCGCAGCACCTCGCGCATCATGCCGTAATCGTCGCCCGGGGTGATCTCCTCGGACTTGATGTTGAAGGTGCGGTAATGGGTCTTCATGAAGCCCTGCGGCCCTGCGACAACCATGGCGCCGACCGCATTGGTGCCCATGATGTGTGAATTGTCGTAGATCTCGACACGCCTGAGCTTGCGTTCGAGCCCAAAGCCCGCCGCCAGCGCCTCGAGCAGCTTCTGCTGGGCCGACGTCTCCGACAGTCTGCGCCCGATGGCCTCGCGGGCATTCTGGGCGGCATGTTCCACCAATTCACGCCGCTCGCCGCGCTGTGGAACGGCGACCTCGACGCGGCGGCCCGCTCGCGCCGACAGGGCTTCTTCGAGCAAAGCCCGCGTCTCGATGTCGTGCGAGAGAAGGACGAGCCGGGCCGGGGGCTTTTCGGCGTAGAACTGTGCAACGAAGGCGTCCAGCACCTCGGCCTCGCCGAGGCTGCGGTCGGCGCGCGGGAAATAGGCGCGGTTGCCCCAGTTCTGGAACGTGCGGAAGAAGAAGACCTCGACGACGAATTGCCCAGCCTGCTCGACGATGGCGAAGACGTCCGCCTCCTCGACCGTCTTGGGATTGATGCCCTGCTCGCCCTGAATGGCGGAGAGGGCCGCGATGCGATCGCGCAGCCGCGCGGCGCGCTCGAATTCCAGCGCTTCGGCGGCATCCGTCATCTCATGGGCCAGCCGCTCGCGCACAGCGCGACTCTTGCCTGAGAGGAAGTCGCGGGTCTCCTCGACCAGCGCCGCGTAATCGGTGTGCGAGATCTCGCCCGTGCAGGGCCCGGCGCACCGCTTGATCTGATGCAGCAGGCACGGCCGCGTGCGGTTCTCGTAATAGGAGTCCGTGCAGGAGCGCAGCAGAAAAGCCCGCTGCAGCGCGTTCAATGTGCGGTTGACGGCCCAGACATTGGCGAAAGGCCCGAAATAATCGCCCTTCCGGCTGCGCGCCCCGCGATGCTTGGTGAGCTGCGGCGAGACGTGGTCGCCGGTGAGAAGAATATAAGGAAACGACTTGTCGTCGCGCATCAACACGTTAAAGCGCGGCTTCATCTGCTTGATGTAGTTTGTCTCGAGCAGAAGCGCCTCGGTCTCGGTCGATGTCGATATAAAGACCATCGAGGCGGTCATCGCGATCATGCGGGCGATCCGCGCATTGTGTCCGGCGGCGCGGGCATAGCTGGAGATGCGCTTTTTGACGCTCTTTGCCTTGCCGACATAAAGCACCTCGCCGTCAGCCGCGATCATGCGGTAGACGCCCGGGCCGCCGGGAGCGTGGCGCAGATAGCCGCGAATGACGGCGGCCCCGCGCCGGACCGATGCGGGTGCGGCCTCCTCGTCAAAGCCGAGGTCGACGCCCGAAAAATGCTCGGCGTCTTCGCTCTCGTCCTCGATGGCTTCATCCGCCCGGGCGTCCTCGGCCATGGGCTCCGGGGGCAAGGCTCCGCTGGCGGATTTGGTCTCGGGCGGCAGGTCAGGATCGGGCGTTTTAGGTGGGCGGCTCATGTCCGACATCTAGGCCTTGCCGGGCCAGGATGAAAGCCCCGGGGCTCACCACGCCGGGTCGGCGAAAAAGAGACTCCAAAGATGTTTCCCGCCGTTTGGGCATTGTCATGACAGCGCCATGTTGTTCGCGTCGCACAACGCTGCTAAGACGCCCGCAACAAGGGTGAGTTGATGGGGCCTCGCTGGAACAGAGTCCGGCCCGCGCCCCGTGAACTGTGAGGGTTGGCGTATGAGCGAGATCAAACTTCTGGCTGGCAATTCCAACAGAGCGCTGACCGAATCGATCGCCGCCTATCTCGGAATTCCGCTTACCAAGTGCCAGGTCCGGCGTTTCGCCGACATGGAGATCTTCGTCGAGATCCAGGAGAACGTCCGCGGCCTCGACACTTTCATCATCCAGTCGACGTCTTTCCCGACCAACGACCATCTGATGGAACTGCTGATCATGACCGACGCGCTGCGCCGCGCCTCGGCCCGCCGCATCACCGCCGTGGTCCCTTATTTCGGCTATGCCCGCCAGGACAGAAAGTCTGCCCCGCGCGCCCCGATTTCCGCCAAGCTGGTCGCCAATCTGATCACTCGCGCCGGTTGCGACCGCGTGCTGACGGTGGATCTCCACGCCGGCCAGATCCAAGGCTTCTTCGATATCCCGACCGACAATCTTTACAGCGCGCCCGTCATCGTGCGTGACATCAAGGAGCGTCTCGACCTCGGCAATGTGATGGTCGTCTCGCCCGACGTCGGTGGCGTGGTGCGCGCTCGCGCGCTGGCCAAGCGCATCGATGCGCCGCTCTCCATCGTCGACAAGCGCCGTGAACGCGCCGGCGAGTCCGAAGTGATGAACATCATCGGTGACGTCAGCGGCAAGAGCTGCATCTTGGTCGATGACATCGTCGATTCCGGCGGCACGCTGTGCAACGCAGCCGAAGCGCTTCTCGCCAAGGGTGCCCGCGAGGTCTACGCCTACATCACCCATGGCGTGCTCTCGGGCGGGGCCGTGGCCCGCATCTCCTCTTCGAAGCTGAAGGAACTGGTGCTGACCGATTCCATCCAGCCGACCGAGGCCGTGCGGGTCGCCAAGAACATCCGCGTCATCTCGATCGCGCCCCTGATCGGCGAGGCCATCGGCCGTACCGCCAAGGAAGAGAGCGTTTCCAGCCTGTTCGACTAAGCGGCTGGCCCTCCCATAGCAGGCGCAAATCCTGTTGCCGTCATTGCGAGCGAAGCGAAGCAATCCAGTACGGTCTCGCGACTCCTGGATTGCCGCGTCGCTGTGCTCCTCGCAATGACGATGCTGAGGCGTTTGGGCCCCTTCAAGTTGCCAC
>JAQGKN010000464.1 GCA_028290085.1 Hyphomicrobiales bacterium | reverse complement strand
GGCGGTTTCAGTGACCGGTTTCTCCTGCGAACGGCCCTGCGAGCGACGCGTACGTCGCGCCGGCTCGCCGCTCTCCAGAGCGGCGGCAAGGCTCAAGACTTCGGACCCGAGATCGCCCAGCGGCTCGCGAGAGCGCACCTCAGCTACCGTTGTATCTCTGCCGCCAGCCACCGTCATGATCGCCCCTCGCCGGGGCGCCCGCTCGTCTGGTTCAGTGCCTTCGGTCCGCGCTGGTTCTATCTCGGAGCGCTGGCGTTCACGCTCCTGAATATCTGTTTCGAGCATGACGATCTTGGTGACATGCTCCGCAGCTTCGGCGCGGGCGAGATTGCGTTCAAGCTCGAGGCGCTCGACCAGGACCTGCCCGGCGCGCATCGCGCTCTCGTGCGAAGCCGACTCGCCCTGTAGATCGCCAACACGCAAATCCAGCCCTGCAAGCCGTGTTTCGAGCCCGGCGATCACGAGCCGGCGCTCCTCCGCAAGGCTCTGAACCTGCGCGGCCTGAAAGGCGGTTTCCCGGATTTTATCGCGCAGGGGAGAGAGGTCGTAGTTTTCCTTGAGCGCGGCACCGAGCTGAGCTCGAATCTCGATGGCCTCGGCCTGGACCTGTGCAAGCTGGGTCTGCAAGCGCAGAGCGTCCTGGCGCGCCTGAACGAGGTCGTGCTCACGCGTGGCCAGCAGCGCGGCCTTGCGGCCGAGTT
Organism: Hyphomicrobiales bacterium; assembly: GCA_028290085.1. Lineage (GTDB taxonomy): Bacteria > Pseudomonadota > Alphaproteobacteria > Rhizobiales > Beijerinckiaceae > Terripilifer. The sequence continues at coordinate 7,219 of JAQGKN010000464.1, read as the reverse complement.
CGCTCATGTCGCGGGCGCGCGCGTCGTCGAGCTGCTCCACACGCTGTTCCAGACGGCGTTGACCGACCGCAAACTCTGCCCGCAGCAGGTCGCGCTCTGCGACCACCTCGCTCATGGAGAGAGGCAGCTGCATCTCGAAACGGCGGCCCGAAAGGCGAACGGCACGCCGCCAGAATGCCGGCAGGAACATCAGTCCCAGCAAACCGGCGACCAGAACGCCGAGAGCGAAAATCATGACATGTTCGATCACGGAGCGGCGCCTGCCTGAGTATCGCGTAAGAGAACAAACATGCCACGGAGCCGCTTTGAAATCAAAGCGGCAGGCAAGGCTTCTGATTGGCTATTGGACACGTCCGCGTCAAACCGAAACCCTTAAAAGGGATTCCAGGTTGAGCTCGACGTAAATTTCAAATAGCCGAGGTTCAGCCCCAACCGCGCGCCCACACCCGAACGGATCGGCACGAGCACGACATCGTTGGCGGTCAGCGCGGTGAAGCCGAAGCCGCCGACCAGATAGGCCGAGCCGTCGATGCCGCCGAAGCGCTGGTAGATCGCGTTGGTCGAAGGCAGGTTGTAGACGAGTATCATCGTGCGATCGCCGTCGGCCCCGGCATCGAAGCCGAGCGATGGGCCCTGCCAGTAGAGCTTCTGGTCGCCAGCGTTGCGCGTGTACATCACGCCTTCGCCATAACGAGCGCCCGCGATGAAGGCACCTGAAGCCTCCTGACCCAGAATATAAGCATTGGGCTGGCCCCAGCGCTTGGTTGCCTCTTCCACGACCTGCGCCAGACCGCGCGAGACCGAACCGAAGAACCGATGCCCGTTGTCGACCAGCTCATTGGTCGAAAATTTCTGCGGTCGTCCCGCCTGAGCCGAGGCGGAAAGGCCCGCGACGCTGCCGGCTGCGATGACTGCACCTTTCAGAAGGAGATCCCTCCTGGAATTATGGCTCATGGTTCAGATCCTTGTTCGGTCACCGGAAACGGGCCGTGCGCTCGCGGCGACGAAATCAGACTGACACGCGAACTTGGCCGCGAAATGGCAGAGGCTGACTCGATTTGAACCTTTGCAGGCATCGCGAGCGCTTCACACCCAGCCTGAACCCAACATGGTTAACGAACCGTTGCAACCGGCCCGGCTGGGAGCCTACGTGCGCCGGAAGGGTCGCCGAACGCGACAAAATCCGGACATTCGAATGCGCGGTCGCGGCGGCCGTAGACGAGTGCGGCGCCATCGAGCGTGGTGACCGTGCCGCCAGCGGCACGCAGAACGGCATCGCCCGCCGCAATGTCCCATTCCATGGTCCGGCCGATGCGCGGATAGACGTCAGCCTCGCCCTCTGCGATCAGGCAGAACTTCAGCGCCGATCCCGCCTCCCGCATCTCGCGGATGCCCAGCTGCTGCATCAGCTCCTCGGTTTCCTCGTTACGATGCGATCGGCTGACGACGGCGAGTGGATCGCGCCCGGCGAGCGGTCGCACATGGATCGGCGTCATATCGGAGACCGGTGGCACCGTGGCGCCGGGCGCCACGTTGCAGACGAAGGCTCCGCCTGACTGCGCAACCCAGAGACGCCCGCGCGCCGGCGCATAAACGACGGCGCAGGTCGGTGACCCCTCATGCACGAGCGCGATATTGATCGTGAACTCGCCATTGCGCTTGGCGAATTCGCGCGTCCCGTCCAGCGGATCGACTAGGATCAGGTCTGGCCCCAGATCAGGAACAAGTCCGCGTGCCACCGATTCCTCGGCAACGACGGGCAGTTCCGGGAAGGCAGCCACAAGCCGCGCCACGATCAGGGCCTCGGATCTTTCATCGGCATCGCACACCGGGCTACGGTCGGCTTTCGAGCGCACGGCGAAGTCCTGACCATAGACTTCCATGACGATCGCTCCCGCCTCAACGGCGACGCGGGAGAATGCCTCCGCAAGCGCGGCATGGGAGATGGCAGGAGAAATCGATATCATGGCTCTTTCACTGCTCCCGAATCGAGCGCGGCTCAAGACCCTAATCGTGCTGCGCTGCAGCGGTTGCACCGCCGTCCGCTGCTGCGGCGCTTTTCAAGCGGTCCGCTGACCGCTATCAAAATCGGGTCGGAGTCGGCCGCGCGGCCAGTGATTCGCTTGTCCTTTGGGCACGAATGGGAGGTTTGCGCCGGCCATCGGCCCACTCGTATCGCGTTCGCCTCACCTGCGCTCGAATGCGCGTTCACACGGATGTATGCCATGTCGATTCTCGCGCTCGATCCCCTCGATCTCGCCGCCCTGCTCTGCTCGCGCGTGTGCCACGACGTCATTTCGCCCGTGGGTGCCATCGTCAACGGGCTCGAAGTGCTCGAAGACGAGAAGGATCCCGAAATGCGCAATTTCGCGATAGACCTCATCAAGAAGAGCGCGCGCACGGCATCGGCCCGCCTGCAATTCTGCCGCCTCGCATTCGGAGCCGCAGGCTCGGCTGGCGCCTCGATCGACACCGGCGACGCGGAAAACGTTGCCCGCGGCCTGTTTTCGGATGACCGCACCAAGATCGTGTGGAATGCCGCCCGGCTGCTCATGCCCAAGAACAAAGTGAAGCTCATCCTCAATCTCTGTATCATCGCGGCAGCGGCCATTCCGCGTGGCGGCGTGATCGAGGTGACCATCACCGGCGAAGGCGACACGACAGCCATCCGCCTCGACGCCAAGGGACCCAATGCACGTCTCGCGCATGGTATTCCCGCGCTCCTCGCAGGCACGCCCGAAAATGATTCCGTGGATGCCCATGGCATCCAGGCTTTCTACGCGGGCCTCGTCGCGCGCGCGGCCAACATGCATGTCGCGATTGAAGCGAGCCCGGAAGGCGTCGTCATCACCGCCGATGCAGCCCCTCCCGAGGCGGCACCGGCGCCTGCTGTGGAGACGCCCGCAGCCTCGGTCTGAGGCGCGGCAAAGCTCCATTAACTGTTTTCATCGATAGTTGGGTACGAACATGCGCACTCGCGTGTGCTGCGAGCCCGGGCGATGGACGACCTGCTGAACGATTTTCTGAGCGAGACCGCCGAGCAACTCGAGGCGGTCGGCGCTCATCTCGTTCATTTTGAACGCAATCCTGGCGATCCGCGCGCCATTGCCGATATTTTTCGCCTGGCACATTCGATCAAGGGCACCTGCGGCTTTCTCGGCCTCGACCGCTTGGGACGACTGGCCCACGCCGCAGAAGCCCTGATCATGCGCATGCGTGAAGGCGCGGCGCCGACGCCAGAGCGCGTGACGCTGGTTCTCGCCGCAATTGATCGCCTTCGTGAAATCCTCGCGGTGCTCGGGCATACCGGCGTTGAGCCAAACGGTGACGACGCAGCCCTGATCGCAGAGCTCGAAAGCGGCCTCGTTTCACTGCCTCGAGGGGCACTGCATCCGGAGGCGGCCACCGAGCCAACGGCGAAATCCGAGTTTGCGTCTGCAAACCAGGAAAGCGCGGTACCTGTCCGCGAGTCCTCCACAATCCGCGTTGCTGTTCCGGCCCTCGAACAGATCATGGCGCTGGTCTCCGAGCTGGTGCTCACGCGTAACCAGCTGATGGAGCTGACCCGCGACACGAGCGACGACGAGCTCAAGAGCCCGATCCTGCGGCTCAACGCACTGACCAGCGATCTGCAGGATGGCGTCATGCGCGCGCGCATGCAGCCCATCGGGCGCCTGTTTGGCACACTCCCTCGCCTGTTGCGCGAGCTGTCGCGGCAGCTCGGCAAGAAGATCGAGCTCAGGACTGAAGGAGCCAACACGGAACTCGACCGCCAGCTCATCGAGCTGATCCGCGATCCGCTCATGCACATGATCCGCAATTGCGCCGACCATGGCATCGAGAACGCGGCGGACCGGTTAGCGGCTGGCAAGTCGCCTGTCGGCACCATCCGACTGTCGGCTTCACACGAGGCCGGACACATCAAGATCATCGTGTTCGATGACGGCCGCGGGCTGGATGTCGGGCGGATCGCAAATCGCGCGCGGCAGCAGGGCCTTGCGAACGAGGAAGACCTCGCGCGCATGAGCAGCGAGGAAGTCTGCCGATTCATCTTCGCCCCGGGCTTCTCCACAGCCGCGCAGATCACCACCATCTCAGGACGCGGCATCGGCCTCGACGTGGTGCGCGAAAGCATCGAAGCGATCGGCGGCACGGTATCAATCGCGACCGTTGCCGGACGCGGCACGACATTCACGCTGAAAATCCCGCTCACACTGGCCATTGCGCCAGCCCTTATTGTGGAATGCGGCGGTCAGCGCTTCGCCCTTCCGCAGCATTCTGTCATTGAGGTTGTCGGCACATCCGATCAGAGCGGGTCCTCGCTGGCCTCCGTTCAGGGAGCGCTTCTGCTCCGCCAACGCGATCAGATGCTCCCGGTGCTCGACCTTGCACAGGAGCTTGAATTCCCCGAAATCGCCGAGCGCGTCGACCCTGTGGTCGTGGTGATGCGTGTCGGATCGCAGCCCTTCGGCATTCTCGTCGACACGGTGTTCGAAGTCATTGAGGTCGTCGTCAAGCCGCTGGCAGGCGCCCTGTCTCATTTGACCTATTTTTCGGGCAACACGATGCTTGGCGACGGGTCGGTGGTTCTGATCCTCGATCCCGCAGGGCTCGCCGCACGCCTTGGCCTCAATCGGAAAAACAATTTCAGCGTCGCCGCCGAACTGGACACATTCGTGCCCACGGCTGAACTGACACGTCTCGTCCTCTTCAGAACGCGACCCGACGGCCCGATCAAGGGTCTGCCATTATCCCTGATCTCGCGGATCGAAACTGTCGATGCAGCCCGTATCGAGGAGACCGGCACGATCCGTGTCATCCGCGAGGGCGGCGCGCTGATGCCCATCGTCTTCTCGGACGAGGCAGCGGCGGACGCCAAAGAGCATCATCTTCTTGTCGTCAATGTCGGCGGCGAGCCCATGGGGATCATGGCGCACGAAATCATCGACATCGTCGAAGAACATCTGAACATCCAGATCGCAGCGGACACGCCGAGCGTCATCGGCAACGCAATCATCGACGGCCAGATGATCGAACTGATGGACATCACCTATTTCATGCAGCTCGCGCGCCCCGGCGCGTTCCTTCGCGGCCACGCGCGGCGCTTCCACATCCTGCTGGTCGACGACAAGCGATTTTTCCGGGACATGCTCGCGCCAATCCTGGCGGCGGAAGGCTATCAGGTCACCACCGCAGAAGGCGCGGCGGAGGCTCTCGTCATGTTCCGCAAGGGCGCAGAATTCGACGCCGTACTGACGGATGTCGATATGCCCCAGATGGACGGCTACACATTCACCAAGACCCTGCTGGCCGATCCCCGCCGCGAGCATTTGCCCGTGCTGGCACTGGATGCGCATGCCGCCCCGGCGGTCCAGCGCGCCGCTCAGGCTGCCGGAATGAGGGGCGTCGTCGGGAAGTTCGACCGCCGGGCGCTCGTCACGAAACTGGCGGAACTGCTCAGCACGGCCGCCTTCAATTCGCATGCAATCGAGCATCGCATCATGGAAGAGGCCGCAGCATGAGCGCGCTCTCGGAGATCAGTGCGCTCGCGCCCGCGTCGTCCCGTGACGCGCGCGACATCGTCGCTTTTACCTTCACGTCGGGCGGCGAATGGTTTGGGCTGCCGATATCAAACGTCTTTTCCGTCTTTACAGTCGAAGCTTTCACGCCTGTGCCGCTCGGCCCGCCCGAGATCGTCGGCCTCATTAATCTGCGTGGCACCATCGTGACGGCTGTCAGTCTGCGCCAACGGCTCGGCATGGCGCCCGACCCGGCAATTCGCGGCGCGCTGGCTGTGGGGCTCCAGCACAACGGCGAAAATTTCGCGCTCATCGTCGATGAGGCCAGTGACGTCGTCGATCTCACCACACCCCGACGCCTGGCAACTCCGGCAAACGTGGACGCAATTCGTAGCGCCATGACGCGTCAGGTCTATTCTCTCGAGGACCGGATTCTCTCGGTTCTCGACCTCGCAGCTCTCCTGACTTTCTCCGGCGCCAAACAGCGCGAGAAGAAACCCGTTGCCCATTACGAAGAGGCTCATTCATGAAACAGGTCTTGGTCGTCGATGACTCCAGCGTCATCCGCAAAGTCGCGCGCCGCATTCTTGAAAGCCTCCGTTTCGAAATCACCGAGGCTGAGAACGGCCAGATCGGCATCGAGGCCTGCGCGATGTCCATGCCTGATGCCATTCTGCTGGACTGGAACATGCCGGTGATGGACGGCTACGAGTTCCTGCGCGAATTGCGCCGCATGCCCGACGGCATGAAGCCGAAAGTCGTGTTCTGCACGACCGAAAACGACGTTGCCCATATCGCCCGGGCCATTCATGCAGGCGCCGACGAATACATCATGAAGCCCTTTGATCGGCAGATCATGGTGTCCAAATTCGAAGAAATCGGGCTCGTCTGATCAGCTGTTTTCGCCACGACCCAGAAACGCCCTGAAGGCAGCCAGCGCCGTGTCGGAGACATGATGTTCGATGCCCTCGGCGTCTGCCTCCGCTGAGTCGGGGGGCACACCGACTGCCACCAGAAGATCGACGACCAGGCGATGGCGCAAGCGCACGCGCTCAGCCAGCGCCGTCCCCGCCTCGGTCAGGAACACCCCCCGATAAGGTCTCGACGTTGCCAGTCCCTCACGCTTCAGGCGCGAGATCGTCTTGATCGCAGTAGCATGGGACACCCCGAGCCGCCGCGCGACATCCGTCGGACGCGCCTCGCCCGAGGCCCCCAGCAAATCGGAAATCAGCTCGACATAATCTTCCAGCAAAGCTGTGGATTGAGCCGAGCGAGCCTTGCCGAAACGATGCGCCTGCGCGGCCTCGGAAGGCATTTCCGCGCCGGAAGTCGGCGGGCTCTCGCTCGCTTCAGACGCCGATGTCGCGTCTTTCGTCTTCGTCACCATGGCTCGTGGACCCGATCAGACGGCCTGTGCCCGGGCACCAGCACCGTCTGCGGCTTACAACCCGGCTTGACTTCTGGCAAGCCTGACCAACATGTAGCAACGGCTACACTTTAAGGCCAAGGACGAACAGGGTGCGCGCGGGAGAAGCCAGAGTGCAGGATACAGTCGCGATAAAGGATGGTCTTGCTGTCGAAGCGGTGGCCCCGGCGAGATCGGACCCATCTGCGCGCGTCAGCCTTGGCGAACACAATGCAAGCGTTCCAGTCCCGGCCATCGCCTCCAACCTCAAGAAATTCTTAGCCTTTGCGGGTCC
>JAQGKN010000449.1 GCA_028290085.1 Hyphomicrobiales bacterium | reverse complement strand
TCGTGCTCAATCTGCTGGGCAACGCGATCAAGTTCACGTCGCACGGCCACGTCCTTCTCGCTGTCTCGTGCAAACGCGAGTACAACGGTGGTCTGCGCCTGATGATGCGGTCCGAGGACACAGGGATAGGGATCGCTCAGGAAAACCTGCAGGATCTCTTCCGTGACTTCTCGCAAATCGACAGCACGATTTCGCGTCGCTTCGGCGGCACCGGTCTCGGTCTTGCGATCTGCCGCAAACTTTCGACGCGGATGGGCGGCAACATTCGTGTCGAGAGTACTCTTGGCGTCGGCACCACGTTCTTTGTTGAACTGCCGCTGGGGAAGCATAGCGCCATCGTCCCGGTCATCCGCGACGAGGCAGTCGTCGCCTCGCCGCCACGAATGTGTTCGAGAGAACATTGCTTCTGCGGCAGCTGGAGCCCGCCTTCGCAGACGTATCGGTTTTCGACTCGATCCCGGAGGCGACCGCCTGGCTTGAAAATAAGCTCACTGACGCAAGGCATATCCTCCTCGTCGATCAATCCCTGGCGCCCGTCGAAGGCCTGACGATGCCTCTCTCGGGCGGTGCTGCCGGTGTGCGGATCGAGCCGTTCCTGGTTCACGCGTGGCAGGACCTTGTGACGGACGCAGGGGTCCGTGGCCGGGGCTATGCTGGATTTGTGCAGAAGCCGGTGTTCCTGGATTCACTTCGTGACAGTCTCACGCGTCATGTTGGGGCCGATGTTCAGAAAACCTCTTCCGCGACGCCCGAGCCGTCAGCGACATTTGGCGCGCTGGCTGGGATGCGCGTGCTGTTTGCGGAGGACAATCCGACCAACCAGTTTGCGTTGGGGCGCATCCTTGAGCTCATGGGCGCGCACGTGACGGTCGTGGGCAATGGACGTGAGGCCGTCGAACGCGCTTCTGCCGGCCGCTACGATTTCATACTCATGGACATGATGATGCCGGAGCTCGACGGCCTCTCGGCAACGCGCGCCATTCGTTGTCTGCCCGAGCCCTTCTCGAACGTTCCCATCGTGGCGCTCACCGCGAATGCATTCGTCGAAGACAGGGACGCGGCCTTTGCAGCAGGTATGAATGGCTTTGCGACCAAGCCGATCACCGGAAAAAGACTGCTCAAAGCGATACAGGATTGCCTGCGCGAGCGGACCCAGATGATCGTCGAGCCAGAGGCTGCATCGCTCGACCGTGAACCTGTCGGTGCCTGCGATTTTGAAGTCGCCGTTCTGGATAGCCTTCGCGAAGAACTCGGATCTGATTATGTCGATACGGCGATCGATATATTCCTGGCCGATCTCAACACACGGATCGATGCAATGAAAAACCCGGCTCTGCCGCGTCAGGCTCTTGGCGGCCACGGACACGCGCTCAAGTCATCCGCAGGTATTTTCGGACTGACCAAACTCGCGCGCGCGGCCGAACAGATCGAACAGTCTATTCGCAAGGGAGAGAGCTCGGGTCTGGACCAGCAGATCCGCGGCTTTGTCGAGGATGCTGCGCATGCTTCGGCGCGCTTGAAACATCGAGCTTGAGGAAAACACCACATGTCCCTCATTGAGCCCCCCGCGACAAAAATTCTCGTTGTCGATGACGATCAACTTCAGCGCATGATCATCTTGCGGATTGCGACGACCATGGGTTTCGTGGTTGAAGAGGTTGCGCATCTTGACGAGATTCCGGCTGCTCTGGAGGCCTCGCAGCCCGATCTCGTGCTCCTCGATCTTTCCCTTGGCGCAAATGATGGCATCGAGGTGCTGCATATTCTGACCGCGTTGCCAGAGCCGCCGGCGATCATGGTGATGTCTGGCCAGGACGGTCGTGTGCGTGACGTCGTCCGGCGCTATGTCCGTGCGCTCGGCTTACGGGACATGGGTGAACTGACGAAGCCGATCAACATCGCTAGCCTCAAACAACAACTGGCGTTTGTCCCCAAGCGCGCGTCACGCATCGCGAAACGCCGCCCGGACCTCGAGTTGAAGATGAGCGACGTGCTGTCGGCTTTTCGCGCGGGCGCAATCAAGCCGGCCTACCAGCCCAAGGTGAAGATGGACACAGGCATCGTCACTGGTGTGGAGGCTCTGGCTCGATGCTCAAGCCCACTCATCGGGACGGTCTCGCCGGGAGTATTCTGCCCGATGCTCGATGAAGCCGGTTTGTCATTCGAACTCACGGAGAGCGTGCTGCGGGCTACATGTTTCGATGCGGCCATCTGGCGTCGCACAAGCCCTGATTTCACAGTCTCGGTGAATGTCTCGCCTGTCGTCATCGTCGATCCGCGCTTTCACGACATGGTTCTGTCGGCGCTGGCGGAAAACGACCTGATGCCGGGGGCCCTGACGCTGGAGCTTCTGGAGACAGCATCCATTTCAGGCAATCACATGCAGATTGCCTGCGCTTTGACACGGCTCCGGATCAAGGGGGTCGGGATGGCTGTCGACGACTTCGGCACCGGCTATTCCTCGCTGGCTTCTCTGCACACCCTGCCGTTTGGCGAATTGAAGATAGATGCGAGCTTCGTCTCGGCCTGCGATCGCGATCGTTATGCCTGGAACATCGTCAAAGCGAGCCTCGCCATGGCGCGGGAGTTCGACATGAGCCCCGTTGCCGAGGGAGTCGAAACGGAGGCGATCCGCAGGCGCCTCGTCGAGGCCGGGTGCGCCGTGGGTCAAGGGTTCCTGTTTTCCCCGGCTGTGGATGCCCCGAACATAGCGAACATGCTGCTGGCGGCCCCCACGACGGCAGCGGCGGGAATTCGCGCTTTCGGCTAGTTTCCTGCCTGGCAGGCATCAGACGTGCGACCGGGGCCGTCCCGGTTCACGAATGCGTGGGGTCCTCGCAAACGATGCTTTCCGGCTTTCAAACCGTGTGGCTCACGCTAAGTTGGTGCCTTGGTGGCGGCACAAGGCGCGCCCGGCTTGTCGAAGATCGTTTTTTGTAAGGAAACTCGCACATGGGTTCCACCCCTGGAAAAACCGCCAAGGATTTCGATCAGCGCCTGCTCGATCTTTATGATCAGTTTTGCCACGGCAGGATTGATCGCCGTGCATTCATCTCCGGCGCTGGCAAGTTCGCCACCGCCGGCGTGAGCGCGACTGCGCTCGTCGAAATGCTCATGCCGAATTACGCTCTCGCCGAGCAGGTGAAGGCCGACGATCCGCGCATCAAGACGCAAACGATTACTTTCGATTCGCCTGAGGGCAATGGGCCGACGAAAGCTCTGCTCGCGAAACCGGCCGCCGGAGGCAAGCGCGGCGCCGTGGTTGTCGTGCATGAGAATCGCGGTCTCAATCCCTACATCGCCGATGTCGCACGCCGTCTTGCGGTTGCCGGCTTTACGGCACTGGCCCCAGACGGGCTGAGCTCGCTCGGCGGATACCCCGGCGACGACGAGAAGGGCCGCGAAATGCAGTCGAAGCTCGACTCGCGCAAGCTCCTGATGGATTTTATCGCCGCGTTCAATTGGCTGAAAGCCGATCCGGATGCCAACGGAAAGATCGGCGTTGTCGGCTTCTGCTTCGGCGGGTCAGTCGTCAATTCAATGGCTGTCATGCTGCCTGATCTGGCCGCAGCGGTTCCTTATTATGGAGCCGCCCCCAAGGCGGAGGACGTGCCCCGCATTAAGGCGCCGCTCCTCATCCATCATGGCCAACTCGACACGCGACTTGTCGAGGGATTGCCGGCCTACGAAGCGGCGCTGAAGGCTAATGGCAAGACGTACGAGGCTTTCGTCTATCCAAACGCCAACCATGGCTTCCACAACGACACGACGCCGCGCTACGACAAGGCCCAGGCCGAATTGTCGTGGGACCGCACGATTGCGTTCTTCAACAAATACCTTGCGTGAAACACAACCCGGCCTGCCCGCGCGGCAGGCCGGGTTGTGCGCGCCTGATTAATTCAGGCGGTTGCTCACCTTGTCGATGCCCACCTTGGCGCAGGCTTCATCCCTTGTTCCTCCAGGACGCTTGTCCGGCCCTGGTTTGGACCCTGAAATGCCCACCGCTCCGATCACCTCTTTGCCAGCAAGGACCGGCACGCCACCAGCGAGCGCTATGACACCTGTCAGGTGAACCTGCGCAATTTTTCCGGGTGCCTCGTCGAGGCGGCGCGCAAAAGTCGCGGACGGCGCTTCGAAAGTCAGCGCGCTATAGGCTTTCCTCATGCTGTTCTCGCTCGTATGCGGGGCCGCGCCATCGTCGCGATAGGTGACGCGAACCGTTCCGTTGCGGTCAAGAACGGTTACCGTGACATGAGAGCCGTCCTTCCGACAGGCTTCGAGCGCAGCGTCGCCGATCTCTTTCGCCATGCCGAAGGAAATATTTTTCTCTGAGATAACGTGCGATTCCTGGGCCAATGAGGGGCCGGATAAAAGAAGCGCGAAGATGACAAGGCGACCGGCTGACCACATAGAGACTTCCTCCCCAAAATGCGGGATTGCATTCATTTGCCCGCTTGAAATGCAGTCTCTCCCGGTCCGGCGATCCGGGCAAGTGCGAAGCTGAGCCTTGGCGTGTGCTCACGCGCGGAAGACAATCCAGCCAGTATTTTTATCTGCCGATGGACGTGCATACCGAAGCTGTGGTGTGATATCGCTCATAAAAAGGACGCCTCCGTCAACGGAGAGCGACGAAAATGAGGGAGGGTTAGGATGTCTCATGTTCAGCAAGCGAGCGGTCGCTTCGTGAAGCCGGTTCCAATCGTGTTTGCTTTTCTGGCGGCGTTCGTCGTGCCGGCATGCGCACAGCAATCCGTCGAAGATTTCTACCGCGGCAAGCAGATCGATATGATCATCGGCTATTCGCCCGGTGGCACCTATGACCTTTATGCGCGCCTGGTTGCCCGCCAATTGGGAAATTATATTCCGGGAAACCCAACCATTATCCCGCGCAATATGCCCGGAGGGGGCAGTCGCACCGCCGCCACCTGGGTCTCTAGCGGCGCGCCGAAAGATGGGACCGTGCTCGCGACGGGTGATCAATCGCTTGCCGTCGAACAGGCCATGGGGGACAAGCAGCTCCGGGTGGACACGACGAAGCTGATCTACATCGGAAACCCGATCGCGGACAACAACACGACAGCGACCTGGTTTACATCGCCAGTGAAGACCATCGAGGATGCCAAGCGGATCGAGACGCCGATGGGCGCGACCGGCGGAAGCACGTCGTCGCAATACCCGAAAGCGATGAATGCTCTCCTCGGGACTAAATTCAAGATCATCCTGGGATATCCCGGTGGCAACGACATCAACCTGGCGATGGAGCGCGGCGAAGTCGCGGGGCGCGGCTCCAACAGTTGGGGGGCGTGGAAGGCGACACGCCCCGACTGGGTGAAGAACAAGAAGATCAATATTCTGGTTCAGATCGGCCTGAAGAAGGAGCCTGATCTCCAGGATGTTCCACTGCTGATGGATCTTGCGAAGAACGACGAGGACAGGGCCGTTCTCAAGCTGCTCTCCGCCTCGACGGCCATCGGACGTCCGATTTTCACGACGCCCGACGTTCCGCCGGAGCGGGTCAAGGCTCTTCGCGACGCCTTTGATAAAATGGTGCGCGACCCGGCTTTTCTGGAAATCGCCAAGAAAGACAATTTCGACATCGATCCCGTCTCCGGCGAGGAGCTTCAGCGCATCGTCGCCGATATCGTCGCGACGCCGAAAGCCATTGCCGACCGGCTTCAGGAGATCATCGGCGGCATCGAGCAGAATCAATAGGCGACCTACTCGAGATTTGAGGATTGCAAGTTGTCCGTATCCGACTCCATGTCCGCCGCAAAAGATCGGCTTGCGCGCGAGGTTGCCGCCGTCTCGCGGTTGCTCGTTTCTGAAGGCATTCTCGACTACAGCGGCCATGTCTCGACTCGCGTCCCGGGCAGGGATGCCTTCCTGATCCAGACCGGGCTCGACTCCCGGGCCGAACTTCGTCCCGAACGGCTTCTGCTCGTTGATTATGACGGCAATGTTCTGGAAGGGTCCGGCAAGCCGCCTGCCGAATTGCCGCTGCACATCGAGGTTTTCAAGGCCCGGCCCGACGTGCAGGCGGTGTTGCACTGTCATATGGAGCTTGCCATTGCGTTCACCATGATGAAGGGCGTGAAGCTTCATTTGATGCGCGCCCGTGCGGTGCGTTGGGAGAGCGGCATCCCCATGCATCCCGATCCCAGCCACATCAAGCTCACTGAACAGGCCGAGGCGCTCGCGCGAACGCTGGGGCCTCATCACGCCGTCCTCATGCGCGCGCATGGGCTGACACTGGTTGCAGAGTCGGTGCCCGCGCTTCTGGTCGATGCGATTCATTTTCAGGAAAACGCGACGGCCATGATGCAGGTGCTTCAATCGGGTGCCGAGCCCGAGCCGCTGACGGAAGAGGAACTCGTGCAGATCAATCTTCACGAGATGCGCGAATTTCACGTCGGAAAGCTCTGGAATTATTACATGCGCAAGGGCATGGGCGCCGCGCTTGTTCCGCCTGAGTGGGAGCTGGTGCAGGCTTCGTGAAAACGTGGGCCCGCTTATAAAGTGCCGTGTCAATCCAACGTGGTGACGCCCGTGGGGCGTCGCCATCGTTGATGCTCCCAGTCGAGCTGCGCGCCTGCGGGACGCCTGCGCATCTGGAATCCCCGCCCGAAATGACATAGCCGCTCGCCCCGCGACGGCGCGAGCCGGCGTGCGCCTTGACCAGATAATTAACTTGTGAATTAATTAAGCCGCTCTCAGGGCGCTGTCATTGCGGGTTGGGGCACAAGTGCGACGGCGTGGAAGGCACCCAATCAGAGGTGCTGCCGAAGTGGGGGAACCATGGTTCACACGGGAAATCGTTTGTTCGCGCTCACGGCCGCGATGGTTTGCATGTTGGCTGCGTCATGCGGCCTTGCTTCGGCACAGGTCGATTACCCGAAGCAGCGGGTCAACATTCTCATCGGCTTCCCGGCCGGCGGATTTGCCGACACAGTTGCTCGGATCGTGGGCGGGCGGCTGAGCGAGCGTCTCGGTCAGGCCTTTGTGACGCAAAACCTGGAAG
>JAQGKN010000448.1 GCA_028290085.1 Hyphomicrobiales bacterium | reverse complement strand
GAGAATGAGTCGTAAGGCGATGCGCAAGGTCCAGAGCGGTCACGCAACTCGCCCGCACCCTGAGATGGAGGGTGCGAATTCCCCGTATGACGAGGAACGCTTCGAAGGGACCAAGCAGCATTCCGTGGCTGGATCGAACCCGCGAAATCTTCTTCCAGAAATCGTCCTGATGACGCGTCACCAGCACGCCCGCGATAACGTCGGAATGTCCGTTCAAATATTTTGACGCGGAATGCATGACCACATCGGCGCCAAGATCCAGGGGGCGGGTCAGGACTGGACTCGCGCAAGTGGAGTCAACGACGAAACGCGCGCCTGCCCGATGCGCGATGGCGGCAACAGCTGCGATATCGATCACGCCCCACATAGGATTGGATGGCGTTTCAATCCACACAATCTGGGTTGGGTGTTCGCTGACCGCGGCGTTGACAGAGGCGAGATCAGCCATATCGACAAAACAAACGTTCAATCCCATGTCGCGAGCGTCGGTAGCGAGCCAATTGCGTAACGCCCAGTACATGACTGTCGGTGCAACAATGCGGCTGCCAGGCGTGAGAGCCGCGCAAAGCGCGACCGCGGCCGACATGCCCGATCCGAACGCGAGCGCAGCCTGACCGTTCTCGAGCATCGCAACGATAGCCTCGAGCTCACGAACAGTCTCGTTGTCCGCGCGACCGTAAGAAAAACCACTCCGATATTGATTGTCGGCATCACGAATATAGGTTGAGCTGATGTGGATGGGCGACACGACAGCCCGTGTGCCAGCATCAATCCTTCCCAGGGCCTGCACCGCAGACGTTTCATGCGTCATCGGGACGGTTTTTTCGCTATCGGAAGAGCTCATTGTGACTTTGACCTGGCGCTCTGCGCGGCGCGTGTAAACTGAATGATGATGACGAACGTATAGTTCTCTCATGCCAGATCGGCGAATTTGGTCCCGAGAGGATTGATCAATACCGTGGAAACAAACAGCGCACCCGTCCCGCGCCCCGTCAGCTTGGTTCTGGCCCTTGTTCCCGTGATCGCCGCGGGCATCCTCGGAAACATCGCGACAATTCCCAACATTCCCGGTTGGTACGACGGCTTGGTCAAGCCCGTCTTCAATCCGCCAAACTGGATTTTTGGGCCAGTCTGGACGGCGCTCTACGTGCTGATGACCTACGCTTTTTATCGGATCCTGCGGCAGCCGAAAAGTTCGCGTCTTCGCAGTTTGGCCATTGCTGCGTTCCTGATCCAGATTGCCCTGAATGCAGCTTGGCCCGTCGCATATTTTGGGGCGCATAGCCTGGCTCTCGGCGTGTCTGTCATCCTGCCATTATGGGCTGCTGTCGCCACAACCCTTGTGATATTTTGGACGATGGATCCCCCGGCGGGGTGGTGCTTCGTCCCCTATCTGGCGTGGGTATCGTTCGCGTTCGTTCTAAACGTCGCAAGCTGGCAACTGAACGGCTGAGACTCAGTCGACCACGCCTATAAATGGCAGTTCACGGTAATTGTGAGCTACGTCCATGCCATAGCCCACCACGAAGACATCGGGGCTTTTGAAACCAACGAAATCCGCATTGACCTGAACAGCGCGCTTGCCCGGCTTCTCCAGCATGACACTGATCAGTACACGCCTTGCCCCGCGCGCCACGAGCAGATCCTTGGCGAAGGCTAGGGTGCGGCCGGACTCTAGGATGTCGTCAACGAGGAGCACATCCCGGCCGGAAACATCTGATTCGATATCCTTCAAGATTGTGATGTGGCCCTGCGACACAGTGCCCTCGAGATAGCTCGAGAGATGAACGAACTCGACCTGCGGCTGCATGCCCTTGCGATGCAAGGATCGCAAAAGGTCCGCCGCGAACATGAACGAGCCCTTCAGGACTGCGACGACGAGCAGATCCCGCAGATCGGCACGCTGAATCGCGTCCGCAATGCCTTCGACACGTTCCGCGATCTCGGCCTCGCAGAACAGAACTTTGACCTCACGGTGCGTGCTCATTTTAAAACCTTTGATCCAAGGGACGCGTCCGACTTTGCAGCAAACGTCAGCTTCATTCTTTCGCCGCCCGCCGGAGGCGCCACCAGACGTGCATGGAAGACAACGCTCTCACCAGCCGCAAGCCTCGCCTTGGGCGAGGGGATGGTCCAACTATAGAGTTCTTGATCCGTGCCCGCCATCACTGCAAGTCGCAGATCCGGAACTTGCTTCATCGCGCTTTCAACGTTGGCGACACTTCCTTCAACTGCGAGGACGCGCATATCGCCATCGTCCAGAAGACTCGACGTGACGGCTTTGAAATCCAGCCCCAACGAGTTGATAGGCAAGCCTACCTGCGCAAACAGGCGCGAAGTAGGCGGGATCAGACGAGAGATGGCCCTCGATCGTGTAAGCGCAACGTAGCCGCCGCTCAGGAGCGCCAACCCAAGGCAAAAAGTAAGCGTTCCCCGAATGCGCCGCCGGCGCCAGAAACCATCGTCTCCGGTCGCCGGCATGAACTTCGCCGCGAGAGCTCGTTCGGGCGTCGACGCGGGATGCATTCTGTATTCTGCGGCAGCTGATAGGTTGTGAAATGGCTCTGACATAGCGATTCGGTAAAATGAGAGCGGATGGCAGGGTTTAAAGCCGGAGGGTCGTCCCTTATGGTTAAGGCAAAGTTAAGCCGGGGGTGCCGCGATTGCTACGCTTCAACAACGTCGGCCTAAGATATGGGGTCGGTGCGGAGATCCTGCGGGATCTTACCTTTTCCATTGAGCCGCAGTCTTTCCAGTTCCTGACAGGTCCCTCGGGCGCCGGAAAAACCACATTGCTTCGCCTCATGCTCCTCTCGCTGAAGCCTACCCGCGGCTTTATATCGCTCTTTGGCCGCGACGCGGCCAGCCTCGACAAAGATGCGATCACGGGTCTACGTCGCCGGATCGGCGTCGTGTTTCAGGATTTTCGTCTGCTAGATCACCTCACAACATATGAGAACGTAGCGTTGCCTCTACGCGTGCAGGGGCGGGAAGAAGCAACATATCGCGCGGAGGTCGTCGAGTTGCTCGGCTGGGTGGGTCTTGGGGAGCGAATGCAGGTTTTGCCACCGGTTCTGTCCGGAGGTGAGAAGCAGCGCGCTGCGATTGCACGAGCGCTGATTGTCCGGCCCGAACTCCTTCTGGCTGACGAGCCGACCGGCAATGTCGACCCAAGCCTCGCACGCCGTCTGCTTCGCCTTTTTCTTGAACTTCACAAGTCAGGAACCTCGGTTGTCATCGCAACCCATGACCTTGCCTTGATGGATCAGTTCGATGGTGCTCGCCGCCTCGTCCTGGGCGACGGCCGCCTCCATATTTACGATTGAGGCTTTACCTTTGCCGCACACACACAGAAGCCGCCGCACGACAAAAAAGCAGGCCCCCTCTCCCGTCGCGCTCCGGCGCGACATGCCGTTGGTGCCGGCGGACACGATCGCATCGCGTGCGCTCGTAACCGTCATCGCCATTATGACATTCTTGGCATCCCTGACCGCCGGGTGTGCCATTCTCGTGAGCGACGTGTCCCAGGACTGGCGGTCGAATGTCGCGCGGGAGATGACGATCCAGGTCAAGCCTATGCCTGGGCGCGTTTTGGGCGACGACGAAGCGAAAGCCGAAGCGATTGCCCGCGCTACTGCTGGCATCGCCGAGGTCAAGGCGTTTACAAAGGCAGAGTCAGAACGCTTGCTGGAGCCATGGCTAGGGGTTGGTCTCGACCTCGGCCAGCTTCCAGTACCTCGAATGATCGTCGTCAAGCTGGCACAGGACAGCTCGGTCGACCTTGTAAAAATGCGCACCGCTCTCGCACAAGCTGTGCCTGGCGCGGTACTCGATGACCACCGTCTTTGGGTCGCTCGTCTCGCCACAATGGCGAAGACCATGGTGGGGGTTGCGGCGCTGATCTTTCTGCTGGTTCTCGTGGCTATGGCTTTAGCTATTGCTTTTGCAACACGGGGCGCCATGGCAGGTAGTCACGAAGTTATCAGCGTCCTTCACTTCGTGGGTGCGGCCGACCGGTACATTGCAGCGCAGTTCCAGCGGCATTTTTTGTGGCTGGGTCTGCGGGGCGGCCTGATTGGCGGCTGCGGCGCCATCGGAGCCTTTATCCTGGCCGGAATGGTGTCTGCGTGGTGGATAGCCAGCCCCGGCGGAGACCAGATCGAGGCCCTCTTTGGAACATTTGCGCTTGGCAAAAAAGGCTATGCGGCAATCGTGGTCATTGCAGGTTCTGTCGCAATCCTGACAGGCCTCATGTCGCGCTCGATCGTGTTCCGGCATCTCCAGGGTCTCGAGTGAGGCATCTTCTGCAACCAAAGACGAAATGCGCTATCAATGAACGCCCTAATAGACAGACTGACGCGGGATCATCGGTGAATCGGGACAAAACGGCAGGGATGAATGCTTCATTTCTCAAGGGCGGAAATGATTGCGGCGATACGCCGCCGCGGCGTCACACGATCCTGCGTTACGCCGCCGTTCTGCTTTCTGCCGGGATCATCCTATTTTCAGCCGGCTTCCTCCTGTTTGCCTCCTGGGTCGAGACCGTCGAACCAGCCCTGTCTCGGCATGCGGAAGGCATGATCGCGCTCACTGGCGGCGCCGACCGGATCACCGATGCAGTGGACCTGTTTGCCCGCGGACACGCGGATCGGCTGCTCATTACGGGGGTAAATCAGAACATCACGCGAACCGAAATCAGCAAACTGTTCCCGAAGTTTCGTGAGCTTGTCGATTGCTGCGTTGACCTTGGTTACGACGCTCTGAACACGGCAGGAAATGCAGACGAAGCGCGCCGGTGGGTTGAGCAACGGCATATCGGCAAATCGCTCATCGTGGTCACCTCGAACTACCATATGCCAAGAGCGCTGGCGGAAATGAGCCGCGCTCTCCCCGATCGGGAGCTGATCCCGTTTCCAGTTGTTGCGCTTCGCATGAAAGACAGCATCTGGTGGCGCAATCCACACGTCGCGCGGATCATGGCAACAGAATATGTGAAATATCTCGTGGCAGTTACCCGCCTGCACTTGGCCTCATTGCGCGGGTGGACCGGGCGGCAGGCCACGCCGACAGCTCTTTCCCGAACGAACTGGTCCTAAACCCTCCTTCCATTTCCGCGCGGCTTGAGGCATGGAGGAACAATGCTGGTTATTCGTTCGCTCCTCTTCAATCTGCTGTTTTATGTCAACACGGTCGGGCTGGTCATTCTTGGCCTGCCTGCGCTTTTGATGCCGCGGCACGCCGTCTACACCTTGGCGCGCATGTGGGGACGAAGCTCACTTTGGCTGCTCAAGACAATCTGCGGAACGAATGTCGAGTTTCGGGGCACGAAGCACATTCCGAGCGCGCCATTCATCATCGCGCCGAAGCATCAGTCGATTTGGGAAACGTTCGCGCTGACTGTGCTGTTTGATGATTTTTCGTTCATCCTCAAACGCGAGTTGATGTTCATACCGTTCTTTGGCTGGTACCTCTGGAAATCCGATCAGATTGCAATTGACCGCACCAAGGGCGGAGCCGCCCTTGGCCAGGCAGCCCTACGCGCGCAGCAGATCTTTGCGCAGGGGCGCCTGCTTTTCATTTTCCCCGAAGGTACGCGCCGGCCGGCGGGAGCTCAGCCGAAATATAAGTTCGGAGTGGCTCATCTCTACGACACATGCGGGGTGCCTTGCCTGCCGGTCGCATTGAATTCGGGCCTGTTTTGGGCCCGACGCAGCTGGATCCGGAGGCCAGGAACCGTTCTCGTGGAAGTCTTGGAGCCCATCGCACCAGGCCTCGACAAGCAGATCTTTTTCGAACTCCTTCAGGAGCGTCTGGAAACGGCGACCCAAAAGCTGGTTGCAGAATCTGTAAGTCACGA
>JAQGKN010000439.1 GCA_028290085.1 Hyphomicrobiales bacterium | reverse complement strand
CGAGGTTTTGGTGTCCGAAGCCTCCGCCTTCCGCTGTGCTCGTGTATCTGCCGCTGCGGCCTTCGCCTCTGCTGCGGCAGCTCGGGCCTCTTCGGCCTTGGCAGCGGCTGCGGCGCGAGCTTCCTGGCGGCGTTGACGACGACTGGAGGTGCGGCTTTTGCGGCGCGGCTCGGCGACGACCTTCTCCGGAGCGGCTTCTTCAGTCGCGGTGACGGCGTGGCGCCCCTTGTGCCGGCGCGATGCGCGCCGCGAGACGCGCGGCGCAGCTTCGTCCGCCTGCGGCGCGACACCGGTGTCCGTTACGACGGGTTGTGCCGGGGCAAAGCTCTGGTTGGCCGGCGGCGGGATATATTGAGCCCATGCGGAAGCGCCACCCTGCTCGCCGACGGGGAGTGACATAAACATCGCAGCCGAAAGAATGAGCGGCGCTGCGAGCCGAAATGCTGGACTATGGTGTGCAGGGTGACCCATACAGGCGAAACCTTTGACGCAATACGATCCTTCGCCGATCCGGACATCATCTAGACCGTTGCCGTGAACCAGATCTGGCACGCGGACGACTTTGTTATTGACCTGACGAGTCATTGAGACGGCTTCAAGGCAGGGATTGGTTAACGGCCCGATTCGGGGCCGTTGGCTTCAATTCGTTCGCAGAATTGGCGATGCTGCTCGCGTTTCGCTCAGGGTCGTGCTAACCGCTGCGAGCTTGGCTCCCTGCGGGCCGCGACCCGGTCCGCCCTTGGACCACTCCATCTGAGCGTGACATGGCCGATATTTTTCGTGAAATCGATGAAGAGATCCGCCGCGACAAGGCTGCAAAAGTCTGGGCGCGGTATCAGACGCCGATCATCGCGCTGGCGATCCTGGTCGCGGCCGCAGCCGGCGGCTGGCGGGCCTACGATTTCTACCGCATCAAACAGGCTCAGGAAGCCGGTGCCAAATACGAGACTGCGCTGCAACAGGCCCGCGACGGCAAGAGCGCCGACGCCGAGGCCACTCTGGGTGAAGTCGCCAAGATGGGTCCAGCCGGTTACGCGATGCTCGCACGCTTCCGCGCTGCCTCCGAAAGCGCACCGCGCGATCCCGACGGCGCCGTCAAGATTTACGACGCGATCGCCGCAGACGGCACCATCGACGGCTCGTTGCGCGACCTCGCCCGGCTTCGCGCGGGCATTCTGCGTCTCGACAAAGGCGATGCCGGTGAAACCCAGCGTCGTCTCGAGCCTCTCGCTCAGGCCGGTCAGCCCTATCGCAATTCAGCCCGTGAGTTGCTCGCCATGTCGGCGTTCAAGCGCGGCGATCTGGACGCGGCGGGCCGCTGGCTCGACATGATCATCGTGGATGCACAGGCCCCCGCTGCCATTCGCCAACGCGCCGAGGCTCTTCAGGGCCTCGTCACGGGAGGCAAGCCGGCGGGCAAGTAAGAACATTCAATAAGGCGGGCACCTCTACGGGCTCGTCATTGCGAGGAGCGGAGCGACGAAACAATCCAGGAGTCGCAAGACCGCACTGGATTGCTTCGCTCCGCTCGCACTGACGCCAGCGGGAGAAGCAGCGCCGCATTTCTTTTAAAAAGGGAGCATTGGCCCTTTAAGGCCAGAAAGCTCAACGGAACAAAATGTCGTCTTTTACCATCGCCATCATCGGCCGGCCGAACGTCGGAAAATCGACCCTCTTCAACCGCCTCGTCGGAAAGAAGCTCGCACTCGTCGACGACCGGCCCGGCGTGACTCGCGACCGGCGCGAGGGCGACGCAAAAATCGCAGACCTGCGCTTCAAGATCATCGACACGGCCGGCCTCGAGCAGGACGATGAGGGCGTGCTGTCCAGCCGCATGCGCGCGCAGACGGAAGCCGCCATCGAACTTGCTGACGCGATCTTCTTCGTCATCGACGCGCGCATCGGCGTGACGCCGTCCGACCGCCACTTCGCTCAGCTCGTGCGCCGTGCCGACAAGCCCATCATCCTGCTGGCCAACAAGGCCGAGGGACGTCAGGGCGACCAGGGCACCTATGAAGCCTTCGGTCTTGGCTTCGGCACGCCGATTCCCTTCTCCGCCGAACATGGCGAGGGCATCAACGAACTTTATGAGGCCCTGATAGAAGCGCTCCCCGAGCTGACGCAGGAAGATTACGAGGACGAGGAAGCCATCGTCCACCCGACGTTCGGCGAGGAAGAAGACGGCACCGAACTCGACATCACCAAGCCGATGCGTATCGCCGTCGTGGGCCGCCCAAATGCGGGCAAGTCGACGCTGCTCAATCGCATTCTCGGTGAAGACCGTCTGCTGACGGGCCCGGAGCCCGGCATCACGCGCGACTCCATCGGTATCGATTTCGAATGGACTCTGCAGGACGGCACGCATCGCCTCGTTAAGCTCTTCGACACGGCTGGCCTGCGCCGCCGCGCCAACGTGCAGGACAAACTCGAAAAGCTCGCCAATGCGGATGCTGTCCGCGCGGTGAAATTCGCGGAAGTCGTCGTCGTGCTGCTCGATGCTACGATCCCATTCGAGAAGCAGGATCTGACCATCGTTGATCTCGTCGCCCGCGAGGGCAGGGCGCTGGTGATCGGTCTCAACAAATGGGATCTCGTCAACGATCAGGCCAAGCTCGCCGAATTGCGTGAGGAGGCTGATCGTCTCCTGCCGCAGGTGAGGGGAATGCCCGTCGTTCCCGTCGCCGGACTCACCGGCATGGGCGTGGAGAAGCTGAAGGACGCGATCATCAAGGTCCACGAGACCTGGAACCGTCGCATCTCGACCGGCCGCATCAACCGCTGGTTGACGACGACCATCGAGAAGACGCCGCCGCCCGCAGTCTCGGGTTGGCGTATCAAGATCCGCTACATGACCCAGGCAAAGGCGCGCCCGCCGCATTTCGTGATCTTCGGCAACCAGCTCGACTCTCTGCCGACCAGCTACGAGCGCTTCCTGATCAACGGCCTGCGCGAGACCTTCCAGCTGAAGGGCGTGCCGATCCGCATCACCAAGCGCATGAACCAGAACCCCTTCGACAAGGGCAAAAAGCGCCACTGAGGCGGCGCTTTCTTCCTCAAGCCATGAGATGGCTGACGAGGATGTTGACGCCGATGGCCGCGAGGCCGATGCCGCCAGCGCATTCGGCCCAGCTACCAGCGCGGCGGCCAACAATGCCCCCGACACGCAGGCCGATGAAGGTCATGCCGAAGGTCACGAGGCCGATGGCGACGATGGTCATGGGAATGTTGTCGCTCACAAGTGCCAGCGTGACGCCCACGACAGTCGCATCGACGCTGGTGCCCAGTGCCGTGACGGCAACCGCGCTCCAGCTCGGGATGAGGGCGTCGCTCGCGTCCTCGGCTGGCGAGAAGCTTTTCCACACCATGCGCAGGCCGAGAAAGCCGAGCAGCACGAATGCGATCCAGTGATCGACATCGGCGATGACGGCCGAGAACTGCTGCCCCAGCACATAGCCAAGCAAAGGCGCCAGCGCCTCCAGCACGCCGAAGCCGAGTGCGATGGCGATGGAGCGATTGACGGCCAGAGCCGGAAAACGCGCGCCCTTGGCGAGCGATGCGGCGAAGGCGTCAGTGGACAGACTGAAGGCAATGACGAGCGTCTGCACGGAAAGCATGGGAGCTCCGGGGCGAGAGGTGGGTGCGATACGCTTTTCGAGCGCTCGCATCGGTCTCGCCAGAGCTTTCGCCAGCGTCGCCAGGGCGCCTTGCCGCTACCCAGAATGTTGACGACGTTCCAACGCGTTGCGCGTGGTGCCTACTCCCCAATGCCACCCGGGAATATCAGCTCGGCGCCTGCCGCTCAAGCTGAGCTGTGCCGATGAAGTCAGGCCGGGGCGCGGAAACTGCGGATGGATTCGCTCGGGAAATCGTAGAGCTTGCCCGTCTCCATCCAGTCCGGGCTGCACATGGCGACGAGATGCGGTGCAAATTCCTCGGGGGTCTTCAACGTCATCGGATCTTCGCCCGGTGCCACGGCGGCGCGCATCTTCGTGCGCAGCGGGCCGGGGTTTGTGACCATGACTTTGACCTGAGAGGTCGTGGCTGTCTCGGCGGCATACGTGCGCGCGAGCGCGTCGAGCGCCGCTTTCGAAACCGCATAGGCGGACCGATAGGGGCTGAGATCGGCCTTGTTGCCAGCGCCTGAGGAGACGAAAACAGCGCGTCCCGCGTCCGAGGCGCGCAGCAGCATGTCGAGCGCGCGAATGAGGCGGTAATTTGCCGTGACATTGACCGCCATCGACAGATCCCATTGCGGCGGGTCGATGTGGCCGACGGGCGTGATCGGACCCAGGATACCAGCATTGGCGACGAGAATGTCGAGCCGCTTCCAGCGTTCGAAAATCGCTGCGCCGAGGCGGTCGAGGGCATCGAAATCCTTGATATCGCAGGGCACCAGCGTGGCTTCCTGCCCAAGTGCGCGGATCTCGTCGTCGAGTTCTTCGAGTGCGCCCTGCGTACGGGCCATGGCGATGACATGCGCGCCCTGACGGGCCAGTTCGAGCGCCACGGCGCGACCGATCCCGCGTGATGCGCCGGTTACCAGCGCAATGCGATTTTCGAGGGGCAGGGCCATGCGGGCAACTCCGGGCTGACGCGGGTAATGCCTATCGCGTAGCAATCGGAATGCGCGGGGGCAAGCCCGTCGTCAAATTGAGTAAAGCTGGAAAGAGCAATCCAGTGGTCGCGAAGCCGCGCTGGATTGCTCTTCCTGATCGGCTAGGTGTCAAGCGGCCTTCTTGACCGACTGCTTGACCTTGCCGAGGCGGCGCTTGAGCGACGACCAGAGCTTGCGCACTTCATCGGCGGCGTCGCCGTAGGGTGCGAGTTCCGTCACGCCGAGACCGTGGCGGGCAGCTTCCTGGAAATCGACGCGAGCCGAGATCAGCGGCGTGAGCAGGCCGCCCATGGCTTCAAGAGCCTTGGAACCCTGTTCCACGCGCGCGCTCTGGTTGGCGGGCGGGCACTGGTTGAGCACGAAGACGAATTCGCGGCGTGCTTCCTTGGCAGCGGCGCGGGTCACTTCGCTCGCCCACAGGTCGAACACGTTCGGCCGCGCGGGGATGATGCAGAGATCGGAAGCTTTCATCGCGGCCGTGGTGGCCGGGCTCGACGTGCCGGGCGTGTCGATGATGACAAGCGTGATGCCTTTGCGCTCGAGCGCGGTAAGCACCTGCGGCAACTTCTGGAAGGGAACGGCCTCGACTGCGACATCGGACTCGCCGCGCACTTTCGACCAGTTGACCAGCGACTTCAG
>JAQGKN010000422.1 GCA_028290085.1 Hyphomicrobiales bacterium | reverse complement strand
CCCGGACAAGAACTTTCTCGAACTCGGACGCTCCTGCGTCCTGCCGGCTTACCGGTCGAAGCGCACCATCGAGCTGCTCTGGCGCGGTATCTCGGCCTATGTGCACCATTACCGCATCGACGTGATGATCGGCTGCGCCTCATTCGAGGGTACAAATCCGCTGAAGCTCGCTCTTCCTCTGAGTTTCCTGCACCATAATGCGATGGCACAGGGAGAATGGGCCACCGCAGCTTTGCCCGAACGGCATGTCTCGATGGACATCATCATGCAAGAGGCCATCGAATTGCGTCGCGCCGTGGACAAGCTGCCGACGCTGGTGCGCGGCTATCTGCGTGTGGGCGCGAAGTTCGGCAGCGGCGCTGTGGTCGACCGGCAATTTGGCACGACGGACGTGTTCGTCATCATGCCGGTGGCCGATATCGAGAGCCGCTATCTCGACCATTTCTCCGGCATGCGCTCAGCGGCCTGAGTTGCGTCCCTCACCTGCCGCGAACAGGCCGCGCAGGCCTTCGCGATAGGTTGGATATGCCGGTGTAAATCCGAGTTCATTTTTGATGCGTGCATTGGAAACGCGCTTGTTCTCGCCGTAAAAACTGCGTGCCATGGGCGAGAGTCGCGCGCTTGCGAAATCCTGTTCGGGCGGCGGTGCAATGCCCATGAGCTCGGCTGCGAAGGTCACTACGTCCTGCGGCGGCGCCGGCTCGTCGTCGGTTACGTTGTAGATCGCGCCGGGCCGCCCAGACGAAAAGCAAGCCTCGATGGCATGCGCGATATCGGTCACGTGGATGCGATTGAACACCTGGCCCGGCTTGACGAGCCGCTTGGCGGTGCCCGAGGCCAGAGCAACCAGTGGATTGTGACCGGGGCCGTAGATGCCCGCGAGCCGCAAAATATCCAGCGCGCGACCGCTTTCGCCGGCGAGATCCTGCCAGGCATTTTCCGCCTGCAACCGAAGCCGCGAGCGTTCGGCGACGGGGCGCGCTGGCGTGGTCTCGTCGATCCACGCGCCGCCGTGGTCGCCATAGACGCCGATGGTCGAGAGATAGACGATGCGCTCCAGACGCGGCGCAGCCGCAATCTCCCGCGCGAAGGCGTTGAGCACGGGATCGCCCTGCTCGCCGGGTGGAATCGAGACGAGCAAGTATCGCGCTTGCGCAAGTGCGGGCGGGATGGCCGCGTCGCAGTGGCTTTCTGAAAAGAACATGGGCGCGACTTGCCCGTCGGCGGAAAGGCGCGTGGCCTTGCCGGGGCTGCGCACCGTGCCCGCGAGCGGCATGTAGGCAGCGCCATGCAGACGCACGAATTCGAGCGAGGATTGCCCGAGGCCGAAGATGAAGGCCGTCATGTTGCGCAGGCTCCCTTGGGAATGAGCGATTGC
Source organism: Hyphomicrobiales bacterium (assembly GCA_028290085.1). Classification (GTDB taxonomy): domain Bacteria; phylum Pseudomonadota; class Alphaproteobacteria; order Rhizobiales; family Beijerinckiaceae; genus Terripilifer. The sequence continues at coordinate 5,313 of JAQGKN010000422.1, read as the reverse complement.
CATTCGCGTTGCACGTCCGCGTCTGTTTCGCTTATGTACTTCGCCGCGAGATCGGCGCAGGTCTGCGCGTCGAACACGCGGCCCGCCGCCCAGACCGCCATGGCACGCACGCGCGGATCGGGCTGATCGAGGCTTTCGAGAATGCGCGGCGCAAACCGCAGGTCACCGGAATTGCCGATGGCGATGAGGAGATTGCGCAGGAAACGCGCGTGCCCGATGCGCTTCACGGGCGAGCCCGAAAAGAAGGCGCGAAAACCCGCATCGTCGAGCGCTGCCAGCGCATCGAGATCGGGCGACACGAGATCGGCGCGGGCTTGCAATTTTGCCTCGCGCGCGACTTGAGCGAATTTGTTCCACGGGCAGGCCGCGAGGCAATCGTCGCAGCCGTAGATCCTGTTGCCGATGGCAGCACGGAATTCGGGCGCGATATGGCCGTTGTGCTCGATGGTCAGATAGGAAATGCAGCGGCGCGCATCGAGTTGATAAGGCGCGGGAAAAGCCTGCGTCGGGCAAGCATCCAGGCACGCGCGGCACGAGCCGCAATGGTCGGCCTCGGCTTCGTCGGGTGGAAGATCGAGCGTCGTGAACAGCGAGCCGAGGAACAGCCAGGAGCCGAAGTCGCGCGACACGAGATTGGTGTGCTTGCCCTGCCAGCCCAGACCGGCGGCGGCAGCTAGCGGCTTTTCCATCACAGGCGCCGTATCGACGAAAACTTTCAGTTCCAGCCCCGGCTCACCCTTCGCTTCGCCGACCAGCCATGAGGCCAGCATTTTCAGGCGGCCCTTGACGAGATCGTGGTAGTCGCGGTGACGGGCGTATACGGAGATGGCGCCCTTATCCGGCTCATCGGCCAGTGCGCGAGGATCCTCCTCGGGGCCATAATTCATGCCCAGCATGACGATGCAGCGCACGTCCTGCCAGAGAACGCGCGGGTCGGCGCGGCGCGCGGCCGTCTCCTCCATCCAGCCCATGTCGCCGTGGGCGCCGGTGGCGAGCCATGCATCGAGCCGCGCTGGCGCATCCGGGATGGCATCGGGCCGGACGATGCGGCAGGCATCGAAGCCGAGTTCGGCAGCGCGGCTCCGCAATTTCTCTGCGAAGGCGGCGTTCAGAAATCGAGATCCGCGTAGACCGCCGCCGGGGTGATGCCCGGCATCCGGTCGGCCAGGATGGCGCGGAAGGACGGACGCGATTTCATGCGCGCGTACCAGTTCCTCGCTGCTTCGTCCTCGCCCCATGGCACGTCGCCCAGGAAATCCACGCTCGACAGGTGGGCTGCAGCTGCGAGATCTGCATAGGTCATGCGGTCACCCGCAAGCCAGTTCCGCGATGCCGTCAGCCACCCGATGTAGCGCATATGATAGCGGATGTTGTTGCGCGCGGCACGCACCAGATCCATGTCCGGCGCCCCGCCACCCTGAGCGGGGCTCATGGCGCGCTTGTAGATCTTCTCCGTCACGAGCCATTGCGAGACTTCGGCGAAGAACTTTATGTTGAACCAGTCGAGCAGGCGGCGAACCTCGACCCGCGCCGCCGGATCGTCGGGCAGCAGACGATGATGTCCCAAGGCAAGGCCGCGCGTCTCGTCCAGATATTCGGCAATGTTGCCTGCGCCCGGCACGGCCAGCATGGCGCCGTCGCTGAGGACGGGCGTGTTGCCTGCAGGGTTCAGGGCGAGGAATTCGGGACGCCGGTCGAAGGTGCGCTCTTCAATCAGCTCCGGCTCTATGCCGTATTCCGCGAGCGACGCGCGAATGAAGCGGGAATGCGGACAGAGCGGATGATGATAAAGCTTGGCCATAAAAATCCCGAAACTGATCCGTGCCCGAATCGCAACATCCCGGCCATTCCGGCTCGGCGGACGCGACAGACGTGGATTGGTATCGGCGCCCCGTATAGAACTGCGCTGCGCCCCTCACAACCCGAATCGCAGTCGCAGCGGCGCGCAGGCCCGATCTGGGGCCAGTGTTGCAGGAGATCCTCATGACTTTGCCGGACGCGCTCAAAGCGATTTTTCTCGGCGGCATTGAGGGCTTGACGGAATTCCTGCCGGTTTCCTCCACCGGCCACCTGCTGCTCGTGGGGCATTTTCTCGGTTTCGAATCGAAGGGCAAATCTTTCGAGGTGCTCATCCAGCTCGGCGCCATTCTGGCGATCCTGCTAGTCTATGCGCGCAAGATCATCGCCATTACGCTCGGCCTGCGCACCGATCCGCGTGCGCGCCATTTTGTGCTCGCGGTGCTGCTGGCCTTTCTGCCGGCCGCGGTCATCGGGGCACTGGCCCATTCAATCATCAAGTCATATCTGTTCGACCCGCTGATCGTCTGCACCACGCTGATCGCGGGCGGTCTCGTGTTGCTGGCGGTGGGGGATCTCGCGTCCAAGCCGCGCTACGAGGACGCGATGGACCTGCCGCTCGGAACAGCCTTCAAGATCGGCCTGTTCCAGTGCCTTGCCATGGTGCCCGGCGTGTCTCGCTCGGGCGCGACCATCGTCAGCGCCATGCTGATGGGGACGGACAAGCGGGCCGCCGCGGAGTTTTCGTTCTTCCTGGCGATCCCGACCATGACGGGCGCCTTTTCCTATGACCTCTACAAGAACTACAAGCTGCTCGACTTCGATGATTCCATGCTCATCGTGCTGGGTTTCGTCGCAGCTTTCCTGATGGCGTTGCTCGTCGTGCGCGGCTTCCTGCAGTTCGTGGGCAAGCACGGGTTTGGGCTGTTCGCCTGGTGGCGCATCATCGTCGGCGTGCTCGGCTTGGCCGGTCTGTATTTCCGGGGCTGACGTCAGGCGACGCGGCGAGCGGCTTGCGCCGGCAGCACAGCGACAATCATCTTGATCTCGTCGAGGCCGAGGAATTCCTGGCTGGCGAAGCGGCACACGAGGGCGCGCAGCGGCGGTGGAAACGCCTGCGCGCGGGCGTCGGCTCCGGTGACGACGGCATGCACAGCGTCATGGCGGCGCAGGGTCGCAGAGAGCTCGTCGCGCTCGTCATAAGTCCAATCGTCGAGATCAACGGGTCCGAGCATTGGCAATCACCTTTGCTGTTCGCGTTCAACTGATTCGCACGGAACGCAACGTCAGCTTCAAGTCTGAAATAAGCAACTCGCAATGCGTTAACCTAGCGCAAATGGTTTAGCTGGGAAGACCTCCCTTCAGACCCGCTTTTCGGGCGAGGTGCAGAGGTCTGAGATGATGCAACGTTCGCATTCGGGACGGCGTGCCTTGCAGACGTAACGCCCATGCAGAATCAGCCAGTGATGGGCGTGGCGCTTGAATTCGGCCGGGATGACCTTTTCCAGGCCGAGTTCTACCTCCAGGGGAGTCTTGCCTAGGGCGAGCGGGATCCGATTGGAAACCCGGAACAAGTGCGTATCGACTGCGATCGTCGGCTCGCCAAAGGCCGTGTTCAGCACGACGTTGGCGGTCTTGCGCCCGACGCCCGGCAAGGTCTCCAGCAGTTCGCGGCTGCGCGGCACCTCGCCGCCGAAGCGCTCCAGCAGGATCTGCGATAACGCGAGCACATTCTTCGCCTTGTTGCGAAAGAGGCCGATGGTCTTGACCATGTCGCGGATCTTGTCTTCGCCGAGCGCCACCATTTCGGCGGGCGTGTCGGCGATGGCGAACAGCGTTCGCGTGGCCTTGTTGACGCCCACGTCCGTCGCTTGCGCGGATAAGACGACGGCCACCAGTAGCGTGAAGGCGTTCACATATTCGAGTTCGCCCTTCGGCTCCGGGTTGGCGGCCTGAAAACGGGTGAATATCTCGTGGATTGTCGCTTTGTCTGCCGGCTTGCGGGCTTTCTGGCGTTTCGCGGCTGTTTTCACCGCCGCGACAGCGGGGATGGACGCAGCACCAGCGCCCTTCACCACGCGCTTGGCGGGGGCTTTTGGCGGTGTTGCGGATTTGATCGGAGCGAGACTCTTTTTTGTCGGCATGACCGCGTTATAAAGTGAGACAGCCCAGGTGCAAAACGCGAGGCGCCCCGTGGACGGACCAGCTGACAAACAGATCTTCGCCGCGAGGCTGGTGCCCCATCGCTCGCTATCGCAGGCCAACTTCCGGCTGCTGCTGATGATCTTCGCGGGCGCCTGCGCCATTACCACCCTGCCCTTCCTGCTGCTGGGCGCCTGGCCCATCGTCGGCTTCATGGGGCTCGATGTCGCCCTGTTTTATTTCGCCTTTCGCGCGAATTACCGCGCCGCCCGGGCCTATGAGGAAGTGACTGTGACGCCGCTCGAACTGCACGTCGCCAAGGTCAGCGCCAAGGGGCGGCGCGCCGATTGGCGCTTCAATCCCAGCTGGGTTCGGGTCGAGCGGGACGACCACGAGGAATATGGACTGCAATCGCTGGCGCTCACCTCGCGTGGCCGCAAGCTGGAGATCGCGGCCTTTCTGGGTCCCGACGCCAAGGCCGAGTTCGCGGAGCGGTTGACCCGCGCGCTCGCCGAGGCGCGGCGCGGGCCGCGATACGACAATCCGGCACCGCAGGTTTCGGGTGGCGGGGCGTAGCTCCCCGGTGCATCGTTCCGGCTGAACCAGCCTGGATGCATCCCATGACCGATCTCGACCTCTCGCTCCCCCTCGAACATCCCGCCGACGCGCGCGACGATTACGCGCGGGTGCGGGATGCGCTGCAATTCGTGACCGATCGGGCCCGGCGGCAACCCTCGGTCGAGGAGATCGCGGCGCATGTCGGGCTATCGCCCACGCAACTCCATCATCTGTTCAAGCGGTGGGCTGGGCTAACGCCGAAAGCCTTCCTGCAGGCGGTGACCACCGACCATGCGCGGCGGTTGTTGCGCGACAATGCATCCATTCTCGACGCCTCGCTGGAACTGGGCCTGTCTGGCCCGGGCCGCCTGCACGATCTCTTCGTGACGCAGGAGTCCATGACGCCCGGCGAGTACAAAGCAGGCGGGCGCGGGCTCGTCCTGGCCTATGGCTATCATCATTCGCCTTTTGGTGAGGCGATCGCGGTGGTGGCTCCGCGCGGTCTTGCGGGCCTCGGATTTGTGGATGACGGGCGCCGCGACCTCGCGCTCGCCGACATGCGCAGGCGCTGGCCGCAGGCTGAATTCGTGGAAGATGAAACGGCGACCGCGCCCTTCGTCAGGCGCGCCTTCCATCCCGAGCTCTGGCGCCCCGACTGTCCTTTGCGGGTCGTGCTGATCGGGTCGGATTTCGAATTGCGGGTCTGGCAGACCCTGCTCAATGTGCCGCTGGGCACAGCGACGAGCTATGCAAGCCTAGCTGCTCGGATCGGGAAGCCCGGGGCCGCGCGCGCGGTCGGTGCGGCCGTGGGACGAA
>JAQGKN010000406.1 GCA_028290085.1 Hyphomicrobiales bacterium | reverse complement strand
GAGGATGAATTCGGCGACCTTCCGGTTGTCGTCGTCCTTGATGTAGGTCCAGATCGGCGGCACGCCCATTTGCGTAAGTTCTTCGTCTTCGCCGACGCCCGTCTGCAAGATGACATTCAGCTTCTTGTCGCGCAGCCAGTCGGGTTTCTGCGATTTGGCGCTCGACCAGTTCCAGCCGCAGATCCCGTCGATCTCGCCGCGCTCCATCGCCAGCAGAAGGTGCGACGAGCCGCCATAGCCCGGAACGATGTTGTATTGCGCGCCCGTGACCTTCTGCACGAGATAGCCGATGTCGTAGGAGAGCGCGCCGGGCCCTTGTGCGCCCATGATCGTCTTGCGCTGCACCGCATCGTCGAATGTCTTGATCGACGACGTGTTCATCGTCGTGCAGATGCCGGCGCCCGCGTTGGTCGTGCCAAGATACTGGAGTTTCGAGGGATCGGCGGACTTGTCCGCCTTTTCGTCGAGGAGCGGTCCAACGATGGCGCCCGGCGGAATCGCGCCGATGGTCAGCCCGTTCGAGGGCGCAACGGCGTAGACATGCTGCACGGCGCGTGCGCCGCTCGCGCCCGGCATGTTCTTCACGACGATAGCGGGCGAGCCGGGGATATGCATTCCGAGATAGCGCGAGAGGCCGCGCGCATAGAGATCGATGCCGCCGCCCGGCGCGCCGCCGACGATCAGGTCGATTGTCTTGCCTGCATAGAAATCGGCTGCACGGGACGGCGCCGGTAGGAACGCCACGACGCCGAACACGGCAAGAGACGCGGCCGCGGCGATGCGCTGACTCCCGAGCATTAGCCCCTCCCAATGTACGGCCAGCGCTCTTGATTTGCGCTATCCTCCCAACATGTTGATATAATTACGTACAGGAGTCTAGAGCCTTTCCCGCATGTCTGGAAACATGTTGACAGGTCTGTCAGGAGTCGGAACACTCTTCACGCCCGGCGCTCAGACCGTGGCTATCCGGCGACATCTCCTGCGCTGCACGCGCATGCCTTTGGCGAGGAGGCGCGCCAAGGGAGGAACGGCGAATGGCGAGAAAGCTGCCGCTGACGCTGGCATGTGGCGACTACGAGATCGTCCGTGCGCTGAAGGAAGGCTCGATCGAGCCTGACGGAATCGAACTCACCGTTCTCACGCGCATGGATTCCACCACGCGGCATTGGCGGTTCCTGCGCAACGGCGATTTCGACGTGGCTGAATGTTCGGCCTCCGCCTATGTCACGGGCCACGCCCAGGGCCGTCCGCTCGCAGCCCTGCCCGTCTTCCTGCACCGCCGCTTTCGCCACGGCTTCATTTTCATCAACAAGCGCAAGGGCATCACGAAACCTGCCGATCTGATCGGCCGCCGCATCGGCGTGAAGTCATTTCAGATCACAGCAGGGGTCTGGTGCCGCGGGCTTCTGGAGCAAGAATATGGCGTGCCGCATACCGCCGTCGAATGGGTCACCGAGCGCGACGAGGATGTCGAGTTCAACCTCGCCTCGGGCCTGAAGGTCACCAAGATCCCCGATCAGTACAAGTCGCTGGACGACATGCTGGCGGATGGCGAGATCGACGCCATGTTCGCGGGCGCGTTCCCGCGCTGTTTCCTCGCAGGTCATCCCGACGTCGGCTGCCTCTTTCCGAATTTCGAGGCGGAAGAAGAGGCTTATTATCGCAAGACGGGAGTCTTCCCGATCATGCATGTGCTCGGCATCAGGCCAGAGATCGTCAAGAAACATCCTTGGGTCCCGATCAATCTCTTCCGGGCATTCGAGGATGCGAAGACGGTCGCGATGAAGCGGATGGAAAATCCCCGCATCGTGCCGCTGGCCTGGTACCGCGGCGCATGGGAGCGCCAGCGAGCGATTCTCGGTCCTGACCCGTGGGAATACGGTTTGTCAGAGGCTAATCAGCGCAACCTTAATGTTCTGACTGGCTACCTGCACGACCAAGGCATCACGCCGACGCATCTGCAGGCAAAGGATCTTTTCCTGCCAGTATCGCAGGGCCGCAGGCGCGGTGAGGACAATATCTGAAACGACTGCACGCAAACAGGAGCGAGCACATGGCGCAAGGCGTTGGGATCAAACAGGTTGGCTTCATCGATGTGCCGGGGGGCGGACAGATTATCGTCGAGAACGGGATTGCCTACGTCGGACATATGAAGTCGCCGAATGGCACTTCTATCATCGACGTTCGCGATCCGAAGAACCCGAAAGTGCTCGCGACGCTTGGAATGCCGCAGGGCACGCATTCGCACAAGGTGCGCGTGTTTGGCGACATCATGATCATCAACCAGGAGAGCAACCACAACGACGACCGCACGCCGCCCGCCGATTTTAGGGGCGGCTTCAACGTTTATGATGTTTCGACGCCGTCGAAGCCGCGGGAGATCGCGCGCTGGACCGCCGATGGGGGGCGCGGCGTGCACCGGTTCGATTTCGACGGGCGCTACGCCTACATGTCGGCGACGCAGGACGGCTATCTCGGCAACATCATCCTAATCATGGATTTCCAGGATCCTGCAAACCCGCGGGAAGTGGGCCGCTGGTGGATGCCAGGCCAGTGGATCGCGGGCGGCGAAAAACCAACGTGGGAGAAATCCGCGCACCGCTGCCACCATCCACTGCGGATGGGGAACCGTCTCTACGCAGGCTATTGGCAGGGCGGCTTCGTCATCATCGACATTGAGGACATCAGCAAGCCAAAGTTCGTCTCCGGCTTGGACTGGCGGCCGCCCTATGTCTGCCCCAGTCACACGGCTCTGCCGATTCCCTTCGACATTCTG
>JAQGKN010000396.1 GCA_028290085.1 Hyphomicrobiales bacterium | reverse complement strand
AGCGCGTGCTGGCGCAATTGCAGGGACTCGATTCCGGCGCGACGTCGCGCTTCGGCGGCGGCGCGAGCGATCTCGGCGCAGCGGCGCAATCGGGCGGCGACTCGCGCTATCGCGGCGCGCAGGGGCTCGACCCGAAATTCATCGCGGAGCTGGAAAAGCAATTTGGTTTCGACAAGCCCGCCTATGAACGCTTCTTCCTGATGATCAAGAATTACGCGACCTTCGATTTCGGCCGCAGCTATTTCCGCGACACGCCGGTGCTGCAGCTCATCAAGGAGAAACTGCCGGTCTCGATCTCGCTGGGACTGTGGATGACGCTGCTGTCCTATGCGATCTCGATCCCGCTGGGCATTCGCAAGGCAGTGAGCGACGGATCGCGCTTCGACGTCTGGACATCCGCCGTCGTGATCGTGGGCTACGCGATCCCGAGTTTTCTTTTCGCGATCCTGTTGATCGTTCTCTTCGCGGGCGGCTCTTTCTGGCAGCTGTTTCCGCTGCGCGGCCTGACGTCCGAGAACTTTGCCGATATGTCACTGCCGCAGAAGGCTCTCGACTATCTCTGGCATATCACCCTGCCGGTGGTGTCGATGGCGATTGGCGCTTTCGCGACTTCGACTTTCCTCACGAAAAACTCGTTTCTCGAGGAAATCCGCAAGCAATATGTGCAGACGGCCCGCATGAAGGGGCTCACGGAGAACCAGGTTCTCTACGGTCACGTCTTTCGCAATGCCATGCTGATCGTGGTGTCGGGATTTCCGGGGGCGTTCATCTCGGCTTTCTTTACGGGATCGCTGCTGATCGAAAGCATTTTCTCGCTGGATGGCCTTGGCCTGCTGTCCTTCGAATCCATCGTGAACCGGGATTACCCGGTCGTTTTTGCGAACCTCTATATTTTTGCGCTCCTTGGGCTCGTGGTGAACCTGCTCTCCGACCTCACCTATACGTGGATTGATCCGCGCATCGATTTTGAAACGCGGGAGGTCTGAGATGACGGCTCCCGTTCTGCGCGACGAACTCTCCGCCTCCGCAGCCGCACCGCGCGCGCCTGTGCTGACGCAAAAGGGCTGGTTCAAGCTCACGCCCGTGAACCGGCGGCGGCTCGACAATTTCAAAAGTAACCGGCGCGGCTATTGGTCGTTCTGGATCTTCATCGTACTGTTTCTGCTGTCGCTCGTCGCAGAGCTGGTCGCCAACGACCGACCGATTATTGCTTATTACAAGGGCGAAGTTCTTTTCCCCATCGTGAAGGCCTATCCGGAAGAAAAATTCGGCGGCTTCCTCGCGCAAACCGACTATCGCGATCCGGTTATTGCGCGGGAAATCGAGGACCATGGCTGGATGATCTGGCCACCGATCCGCTTCGCCTATGGCTCGCATCAGCGCGATCTGCCGACGCCCGCTCCATCCGCCCCGACATGGCTGTTGAGCGATGCGCAGTGCAAGGCCGTCACGGATAAAATCCTGGATCCACCTCGCCCGAACGCAACATGTTGGGACCTTGAATGGAACTGGCTCGGCACTGACGATCAGGGACGCGATGTCGTCGCGCGGCTGATCTACGGGTTTCGCATCTCCATTCTCTTCGGCCTGATATTAGCCGGGATATCGTCGGTCATCGGCATCGCGGCCGGCGCCGTGCAAGGCTATTTCGGTGGCTGGATAGATCTCGTGTCGCAACGCTTCATCGAGATCTGGTCGTCACTGCCCCATCTCTATCTCCTCATCATCGTATCCTCGATCATCACGCCGGGCTTCTTCGTTTTGCTCGGAATCTTGCTGCTGTTCTCATGGGTCTCGCTTGTGCATGTCGTGCGCGCGGAATTCCTGCGAGCGCGCAATTTCGAATATGTGAATGCCGCGCGCGCGCTGGGTCTCTCCAACGGCAAGATCATGTTCAAGCATCTGCTGCCCAACGCCATGGTGGCAACGCTGACCTTCCTGCCCTTCGTGCTGAACTCCTCCATCACGACGCTCACCTCGCTCGATTTTCTCGGCTTCGGCCTGCCACCGGGCTCGCCATCGCTTGGTGAATTGCTGCTGCAGGGCAAGGCGAATTTGCAGGCACCGTGGCTCGGCCTCGCCGGCTTCTTCGTCATCGCGGCCATGCTTTCGCTCCTCATCTTCATCGGAGAGGCCGTGCGCGACGCCTTTGATCCGCGCAAGACATTCTCATGAGCGCGCCCATGACGACCTCAAACGACACGCCCCTGCTCGATGTACGCGATCTCTCGATTGCCTTCCGGCAGGATGGACGCGCGGAGCCTGCCGTCAGCAACGTCTCGTTCTCGTTGCAGCGCGGGCGCACGCTTGCGCTCGTCGGGGAATCGGGCTCCGGCAAATCGGTGACGGCGCTGTCCATCGTGAAGCTGCTGGGCGCGACCTCGGCTACCTATCCCTCCGGGCAGATCCTGTTCCAGGGGCAGGACATGCTGAGTGCGCATGAGGATGATCTGCGGCGCATTCGCGGCAATGCGATCACCATGGTGTTTCAGGAACCCATGACGTCGCTGAACCCGCTGCATCACATCGCCAAGCAGATCGGGGAGATTCTCTCTTTGCACGGCATGCGCGGCGAGGCCACCATTCGTGCGCGCGTGATCGAATTGCTGGAAGAGGTCGGCATTCCCGATCCTGCGTCGCGGCTGTCTGCTTACCCGCATCAATTGTCGGGCGGACAGCGGCAGCGC
>JAQGKN010000324.1 GCA_028290085.1 Hyphomicrobiales bacterium | reverse complement strand
AATGCCCTTGCGCCCCACCGAGTCGACGAAAATACCGCCAGGGATATTGGCAACGGCGCCCGCAATATACTGGCAGGCGAGAATTGAGCCAATCTCGCTGTAGTTGAGGCCAAGTTCTTTGCCGATCAGCGGCAAGAGCAGGAAGAATGTCGCCGGATACCAATGGGTGAGGGAGTGACCGATGCTGACGACCCAGACTTCGCTGAAGGATCTCTGCGGAATGGCGTCCGGCCCCGTGGCAATGGCAGTCATCGTTCCTCCTCGTCGCGGCCTCTAGGGGGCCGTTGCGCTTTGCTTCTTAGATCCTGAGATCTCTAAGCGTGCTGTTTAGGACGAAAATTCTTGTTTGGCCAGAGGACGAAACCGAACCTGGACGATCAAACCGGCCAGAAAAGCAGAGCCCAGCTGGCGCAGCCGATGCCGGCAGCCGCAGCCATCACCAGCGTGCCCGCAAGCCGGCGGGACAGCGTCTTGGCGTAGAGACGCGCGACGCGCCAGGCGAGCCAGGCAGACCATAGTCCCGCCCCTATCAGCAGGGCTGCGCGAATGACGCCGACGAAATCGAGCGCCAGCCCCTCCGCCCGCAGGATGCTGACGGTCAGCCCCGACAATCCGAGGAACACACCACAGCCCGCGATGGGGATCAGTGTCTGTGCCAAGTGGTGGAATCGCGCCGTGGACCATTTGCCAAGCGTCGCTGTCGCGGCCGCGAGGCATAGGCTCACCGACGTGCCAATGATCAGGCACGTGGCGAGGATGTAGCCGACAAGAACCACGCCATCGACGGGCGACAGCTGGTCGTTCTGCGCCGGGTAATTGGTCAGCATCCACCAGGGCAGATGCGGCTCAAGCGGCCAGAGCCAGTCACGCGCGATGAGGAAGTCCGCGAGGGCTTGCTTCACGTCGATATAGAGGTCGCTCGACGTCCAGTGGAACGCGCCTGCGGCGATCCCCATCAAGCCGAAGACGATCAGCGCGGTTTCCCAGGGCTTGGCCTTCAGGCCAGCGACATGGACGATCTCGTCGTTGGGCGAGCGCCGCGATAGCGCAATCGCACCGCGAAAACCGCTGCAACGGCCGCACATATGGCAGGCACTGCCGCCCTTCATGGTGCGGAGTGGCACCAGCGGCGCGCAATTGACCTGCGGCATGTGGTGGTCTGCAGGCTTTTCCCACGCACGCCAGCTCTGCTGGTCGACGCGGAAATGCAGCGGCGCGAGCTTCGAGAGCACGCCGAACACACCCGTCACGGGGCAGAGATAGCGACACCAGACGCGCTTCGCCCGGCCATAGAGATAGCCCACGATGATGGCGCCCACCGTCGAACCGCCCAGAATGACGAGCGCGGGGCCGGGATATTGGTAAACACTCACCATCTGCCCGTAGATGGTCGTCAGGGCGAAGGCCACGAAGGGCCAGCCCGCCCAGGTCAACCAGCGCGGCACGGCGAAGCTCTTGCCCTTTTCGCTGGCGAATTCCGACAGAGCGCCCTCGGGGCAGAGTAGCCCGCACCAGAGACGCCCGACTAGCACCATACTGAGCAGCACGAAGGGCCACCAAATTCCCCAGAAGGCGAATTGCGCGAAGAGCGTCAGGTTCGACCAGACATGCGCCGTGCGCTCCGGCAGCGGCAGGAACGCCGGCACCGCGATGAGCACGACATAGAACAGCACCACGACCCATTGCATCCGGCGGATGATGAACTGATGCCGCATGAGCCAATCGCCCGTCGCGGCCAGCACCTTGTCGATGCGGGCGGTCCGTGCCGGGGTCTGGATGGGCTGGTGGACGATGGTCATGCGGGTTTGCGCACCGGTGCGGACTGGCGGGAGAACAGCAGGAAGATCCCTGCCCAGTAAGCGGCATAGACCAGAACTTCGGCGAGATCGGGCCGCGCGCGGTATCCGGTCAGCGCCGAGATCAGGCCCCCGATGGGGCCGCTGTCAGGCAGGATCGCCGACGTATCCCAAAGCTTGCCTTGGGGTGCATTGATATAGCCCAAGCTGACCAGATGGTCGAAGCCGTTGACCAGCAGCGACGCTCCCAAAAATAGCAGCATGATTTCCGTGATGCGGAAGAAGGTGCGCCAGTCCAGAACGCGGCTGCCGAGTTGCAGCAGCGCGTAGGTTGCACCAGCCAGCGCGAAGCCCGCGAGTGCCGCCAGCGCCGGTGCGAGGATCGTGCCCGCATGAGCCGCCGCGAGCGTGCCATAGAGGAAGATCACGGTCTCACTGCCTTCGCGCGCGACAGCAATGGCGGCCAGGAAGAACACACCCCACCAGCTGGAGCGGTCGGCGGCGGTCTGGAGGGCGCCTTCCAGATCGCGCTTCAGGGTGCGGCCGTGTTTGCGCATCCAGAACACCATCTGGACGATGAGCGCGGCAGCCACCAGCACAGCGATGGTCTGGTAGAGCTCCTGCGCGTCCTCCGGCAGGCTTTCGGAAAAGCCGAGCAGCAGGCCGCCGAACGCCAAGGCGGCAACGAGCCCGGCGCCAACGCCGGACCAGAGATAGAGCCGGCCGGACGTGCGCGCATTGGTGTCGCTTTGCCTCTGCAGCCACGCGTTCAGAATGCCGACGACGAGCAGCGCTTCCACGCTTTCGCGCCAGATGATGAAAACGACGTTGCCGAGTTGCGAACCCATAACGGACCTACTTTGCAATCAGGACGGCCGGCGGCGAGCCCGGATGAAAGTCATCGAAGAATTCGTAGCGGCCCGGAGCCAGCGTACGGATAATCAGCGAGCCCGAAGACTTGGGCGCGATGACCTTCTCCTTGCGCAGTTCCGTGCTCTCAAACTCCGCCGGCGTTTCGCCCGTATTGACCAGATCGAGCTTGATCCGAGTGTTCGCGGGCACCTCGATTTCACGCGGGCTCATCGCGCCGTCCTTGAATTCGATGCGGAACACGGGGTCTTCAGCCGCCCGCACGCCCGGGGCGCTGAGCCCCAGGAGCACGAGCGCACCGAAGATGGCACGAGGTCCAGCTGACATTTGATTCACCACCGTGCCGTGCCTCCCCTCGTTCAAGATCAATAGGCGCCCTTTTTGCCGGTTCCGGCATAGGTGAATTCGTATTCTACCGTGAAGGGCTTGAACCATTCCGCAACGCCCGTCTCCTTGTCCACGTGGCGCCCGAAATGAGCGTGGGGATTGGCATCCGGCGGCGCAATGCTGAGCTTCAGCTTGTATTTGCCGGGCCCCATCATCTTGACGTTATCGCCGTAGTGCGGCCCGTCATTGGCCACCATCGGCATGAAGTCGCCCTTGCGGACTTCGTCTGAACCCGTCTTCG
>JAQGKN010000274.1 GCA_028290085.1 Hyphomicrobiales bacterium | reverse complement strand
TGCGCGGGCGGCGACGTCTATTCGCCCGCCATGACCGACTTCATCTTCATGGTGAAGGACACGAGCTACATGTTCGTGACCGGCCCCGACGTCGTGAAGACCGTGACCAACGAGACCGTGACGGCGGAAGAACTCGGCGGCGCCTCCGTGCACGCCACCAAAAGCTCGATTGCCGATCGCGCTTACGAGAACGACGTCGAGGCGCTCCTGCAGATGCGCCGCTTCATCGACTTCCTGCCGTCGTCCAACCGCGGCGACGTGCCGGAATGGCCGACGTTCGATGCGAGCGACCGCATCGACATGTCGCTCGATACCATCGTGCCCGACAATCCCAACAAGCCCTACGACATCAAGGAGCTGATCCTGAAAGTCGTGGACGAGCGCGACTTTTTCGAAATTCAGGAAGCGCACGCCAAAAACATCGTGACGGGCTTCGGCCGCATCGATGGGCGCACGGTGGGCTTCGTCGCCAACCAGCCGATGGTGCTCGCGGGCGTGCTCGATTCCGACGCTTCGCGCAAGGCCGCGCGTTTCGTGCGCTTCTGCGATGCCTTCAACATTCCGATCGTCACCTTCGTGGACGTGCCGGGGTTCCTGCCGGGCACGGCGCAGGAATATGGCGGCCTCATCAAGCACGGCGCCAAGCTGCTCTTCGCCTACGCGGAAGCGACAGTGCCGAAGGTCACAATCATCACGCGAAAAGCCTTCGGCGGCGCCTATGACGTGATGGCCTCCAAGCATCTGCGCGGCGACGCGAATTATGCCTGGCCGACCGCGCAGATCGCGGTGATGGGCGCCAAGGGCGCCGTCGAGATCATCTTCCGCGCCGACATCGGCGATGCCGGGAAGATCGCCGAACGCACGCGCGAATATGAAGAGCGTTTCCTGTCACCCTTCGTGGCGGCGGAGCGGGGCTATATCGATGAGGTCATCATGCCCCATTCGACCCGCCGCCGCATCGCCCGCGCGCTCGCAGCCCTGCGCCACAAGGAACTGGAAAACCCCTGGAAGAAGCACGACAACATTCCGCTTTGAGGAATTTGCATCAACAACGCGGACAGGAATTTTAGCTGAAACTTTGTGCTCGTCTCCTTCCCCCTTGCGGGGAGGGAACAAGGGTGGGGGTCGCGCAATTCGAGGAGAAGTGCCTGCGGCCCAACTATATTTTCAAGATTGGCGCGACCCCCACCCCTAGCCCCTCCCCGCAAGGGGGAGGGGAACGCGCGGCTCACACTGGCAGCCTGAAAAAATCGCGCGCCGTGTCGCAGCTGATCTGGCGCATCGCCTCGGCGGAAAGGCCCGCGCCTTCCAGCGTGGCGAGCGGGTCGGGGGCGCCCATGTCGAAGGGGAAGTCGGAGCCGAGCATGACGCGCTCGGGTCCGGCGAGATCGACCAGCGTCTTGATGTGGTCCGAGCGGAAGACGCAGGTGTCGTACCACATGGATTTGAGGTAGTCGGACGGTCGCTTCGAGGTCAGCCGCTTCAGCTCCGGGCGGTAGGCCCAGGCGTGGTCCATGCGGCCGATGTAGAAGGGGAAATAGCCACCGCCATGCGCGATGAACACGCGCAGCTCCGGGTGCCTGTCGAGCACGCCGCCGAAAATCAGGTGGTGGATGGCGATGATCTCTTCAAGCGGCTGTCCGACAATGTTGACCATGAAGAAATCGCCGAGCCGCTGTCCCTCCGAGAAGCCGAGCGGATGGATCATCAGCGGTACGTCGAGCTTCACGAGGTGCCGGTAGAGCGGGTCGAAACTCGCATCCGACAATTCACGGTCGAGAACGCGCGAGTCGATCTGGAAGCCGCGTAGCCCGCGTTCCTCGACAGCGCGCGAGGCCTCGCGCATCGACACGTCGACATCGGTCATCGGCAGAGTGCCGAGCCCGAAGAAACGCGTGGCGTCGCCGCCGACGAGATCGGCGACGTGGTCGTTCTGCATGCGCGCGATCTCGGCGAGCAGTGCGGGTTCGGCCCAGTAATGCTGCTGCCCCGGCGCGGGCGCGACGACCTGCTTGTCCACGCGCATTTTCGCCATCAGCTCGCGGCGCACCGAGAGATCGTTGAAGCGCGGCCCCAGCACGGGGAATTGCGCGTGATCGACGGCCTTGCTCTCGTCGCTCATGTCACGCTGGTAGGGGATGAACTCCGGCTTGTAGGTGCTGGCCACGGCGCCATTCACGGCGGGGCAGAGCGTGTGGGAATGGCAGTCGATGATCGTCATGTCGAGGGCACCATTCACTGGAGATTTGAGGGTGTGCGCGTGTGCCAGCTGGTCGCGCGCTGGAACGTGTCGGCGATGCGCAGCAGCAGCGCCTCGCTCCACGGGCGCCCGACGATCTGCACCGAGATCGGCAGTCCGCTCGCCGAAAAGCCGCAGGGCACAGCAACAATCGGCAGGCCCAGATAATTCAGCGCGCGCGTGTGGCGCGTCACGCGGCCGATGACCGCGCCGACATCCTCGGGCGAGCCCTCGGTTGTCTCAGCGATGGTCGGAACGGGGATCGGCAGCGTCGGAATGATCGCGCAATCGGCATC
>JAQGKN010000259.1 GCA_028290085.1 Hyphomicrobiales bacterium | reverse complement strand
ACGTGGACCCGTGTACGACAGCCTTGTCCATGCGGTCGAACACCTTTTCGAATGCGCTCCGCTGCATCAGGACTGCGCCTACCGGGACATGCCCACCCGACAAGGCTTTCGCCAGCAGGATCATGTCGGGTTCCGCGCCCCAATGTTCGACAGCGAGGAAGCGCCCCGTGCGGCACAGACCGGTTTGTATCTCGTCCGCAATAAACAGGGATCCATGCTTCCTGCAAATATCATGGGCCGAGCGGAGATAATCATCGGAGGGGAGATGCAGGCCCTTGCCTTGAATGGGCTCGACGACAAAAGCCGCGACGTCCCGCGCTGACAATTCCCGATCCAGCGCGGCAAGGTCGTTGAATGGAATGGCTGAAAACCCCGGCACGAACGGCCCGAACCCTTGCCGGAAAACGTCGCTGCCCACAGCCGACAGTGCGCCATAGGTCAAGCCATGGAAAGAATCCCGGCAGTGCACAATTCTCTCCCGCCCGGTAGCTGCGCGCGCGAACTTGACGGCAGCTTCGAAAGCCTCGGCCCCTGAATTGCTAAACACGACCTTTTGCAGCCATGGGCAACGAGACAGCAGGCGTTCCGCGAGGACCCCGGCCAGCGGCGAGACATCCATCTGAACGAGGTTCGGGAGGTCGCTGTCGAGAACATCGCGAAGCGTTTGCGCGATCGCGGGATGATTACGCCCGAGCGCGAATACGCCCCAGCCGCTGATCAAATCGAGGTATTTCGCGCCCGACGCATCGTACAGGTATGGGCCTTTTCCGCGAACGAACCGGACATCGAAACCGATGGTCCTGAGCACCCGAACCATTTCATGGTTCAGGTAGCGCGCATGCAAGTCATAACGCTCTTCCTCCCGGGAGGCGTACAACGCTCGTATATCCACCGTTGAGCTTTGATCCGACATCGCTCAAATCCTGCAATGCGCCTTGATGTCCAGCACAGCCATCAGTTCATGGCCATTCCATCGGTCCCGGGCGAAGAAGAAGACTCGCTGTGGCTCAAGCTGAAACCGCCGCCGGTCCAGATTGAAACTCACTGCGCGCCTGGAAGATCCGGAGCCTGAGCCTCCTGACATGAGGTCACGAACGGCTGCTGTGGCGTGGCGGCGCGCTTGCTCGACCGGGCGTCGCGCTTGGCATCGTCGCATTTGGCGCGCGTCCAGTCCTCGCCACCACAGAGGAAACCGAGCACGCAGCCTTGGATGTGCAGCACGTTCTCCTTCGCCAGCGTAATGCTCCCCGAATAGATCTTGCCGTTTTCCGCGTTGTAGATTGCGCCTTCCCAGCGGTTACGCGCCGGTGAGGGCTTCATGCCGTTGACGATTGTAAGGCCGATGACGGAGCGGCTTCGCTTGGCAGGATCGGGATTGTTTTGATCCGTACCGGGCGGTCCTTTGGTCCAGATCACGTTGCCGCAGAACGCATTGGCGGCAGCGGCCTCCGGGCTCCCTGGCGGCGCCGGGCAGGGCGCAATCCGAATGACCGTGGTCTTTGCGGCGACCATCCATTCTCCGGCCGGGTCGGCCGCCAGTGCCGGGCTCGCGAGGCAGCCGAGAGCGAACACGGCCACACAGAACTGTCGCATTGCACTTCCTCCCGTGTCGCGGGCGGCGGCGGATGACGACAGATCGCCGCCACTGCGATGACTCCGCCGAAATCGGGACATTTTTTTGGCCGGCGCGGACGCAGGCCGTGTTGATCGCAAAGCGCTACAACAACTTAAAGATGATCTCGTCTTCGCCGGCTACGCCTGCGGCGTTTGCGTTGCTCCAGCTGAGACGCGATGAGCGCGCAGCAAATCGTCGATGTCGTCCAGCGCAGCCGATGGCCTGCTTTCTCTCTCGAGGTCACCATATTCGAGCTATGGTCACATTGCACGGGAAGCGCCGTCCGATATGGACAAAGTCGAAAAAAGATCGTGCATGGGCGGCAAGGCTTTATTGATCGGACCGTACTGCACCGCCAGGCTCCGTTCGCGGGATGCAATCACACGGATGGTCCGACGAGCCCCATTGCGGCTCGCCAAACGCTGGAGCAGCGGCCCGGCGTGAAGTGTCAGGAGGACAGGACCACGGAAGCGTTTCCTCTACCGTGGTCTGTTGCTTGCAAATCGAGTTCAGTTCGCCTGCAACGCCGACGCGTCAGGGTGGACCAGATGTATGGCTTGATTGTCGAACCGTGAATCCACCAGCTTCTGAAAACCCGCGTCCTGCCCGATCAGACCCCATTTTATCATCCAGCGATAAGACCGGTCGAAATCTCTCTGCGAGTAGGGAGCCGGATCAATGAATCGCAGGCGATTGCGATTAAAGTCGGCAGGCGTCAGCGTGACGACCTCCGGCGGAACCTGCTCGATGAGATAGTGCAGATAGGGATACGGGTTTGCTGTCAGCTTTTTCGCGGCTTTGGAAATCGCGCGGTTGATCGCCGCGAAAGTTTCCTGATCGAGATCCGGGCTGGCGACTTCAAGACCCGCGTAATGAGCCTCGACGATGATCTTGTAGCCAAGCTTTTCGGCAACGGTCACCCACGGCTCCATGATCGCGACCGCATCGATGCGTCCCTGCCGCAGGTCTTCGAACCGCTTCTCCGGCCCGCCTGCATTCACGATTCTGATTTCGTGCGGCTCCAGAAAGCCTTCGAGGGACTGGATCGCGACGTAGTGCGAACCGTGATGCATGTTGACGCCGATCGGCAAGTCGGCGAGATCCTGCGGAATGTTGTAGGGCGAGTCCGGCCGTACGACGATCGCCCGGGCCCGTACGGTCAGCTCGGCGCTGACTCCGGACGCGCGATCAAACCTGAGGCCGTTAGTGCCGCCGCGTTCAGTCTACCTCTCAATACAACGTCCCTTCATGGTGAAGACATCGTTTCTGCGAGCGGGCAACATAGCCAGCTCCGCATGAGCTCCGGTCCTCGACGCTAGCCAGGCGACATCTGGGGGCAACCGGAAAAACACGCCGCGTGGGCACCGGCAGAAAGCGCCCATCACCTTTGGGCGCAGGAGTGGACAACGGCTTGCGCCGATCCACAGACGACCAAGCCGCCGATGGTTCGGGTGGCTTGGTCCGTCCGCGTCAGATCCCAGAAGTAGCGCGTAAAGGCAGACCGCCTGACCCCGGCCTCCCTGTCAAAAGGTTGCGCTCAGACCAACAGCTTTCCGACGGCGTGGCTCCGAGGTTCGAGTCAATCCAAACGAAGCAGGCTTCGCCGCCGCTTGGCGAAGCTTTGCCCTGTGGGCAAAGACAACTCCCTCAAGCGCTCACCAAGGTTCGAGCTGGATCTAACGGTCCTTAATCTTTCGAAATCCCCGTTCTAAATAAAAACTGTCGAGGGCTCGGATGTACAGCGGCGGAAATCTTGCTCGGGTTCTACCAGCGATAGGCGAAAAAACCAGCGGGCATGGGGACCGGGAGAATTCTCAAATGCCGACGCACCGACGACGTCTCGCAAGTGGCCGGCGGATCGCGTTTACAATTAACATTGCCGACGGGCGATATGGCCTTCTCGACCCGGGCCGGTACGGGCATCGAAATCTTGTCAAGCTCGAGGGCCACCGGTGGACGATTGAAAACAGCTTTGAAACCGAGAAGACCAAAACGAGACGCGCTCCTAGCACTGATGGGCATCGACATGTCTCGCATGTCACTCTGGCGTTCGCGATGATGGCCGCCACCACCCGGCGCCGCCCAGCACCGCGATGCCCCAAAAAACAATGCGCAGATTAGCGAGCACCTCTCGCCGTCGCTTATCTGATCCTCCGTCCAGGAAATCCGACGCATCGCCATCATCCTCGTGTAAAGGCGAATCTACCTTGCCCAGGTATTCGCATACTCAACTTTGGCGACGGGCTCACCAAGCCCAGCCCGCAAAGCCCACATCCGCGATAAACGGCCGTCCCGCATCATCCCGTCGCTTCCGGATCGACGGTAAAGCTGCGCCAGCAGACGTCAATCAGGCGCTCGAGGGCTACCACGGCGAAAGCCAGGCTGAGCTCGTCCACCAGCCGTCCATCGCTGATCTTGTTGGCAACGCCGCCGATCACGATCTGCGGACCGGGAACGATATCGGCCTACACGGACAGCAGAGTCTCGTTGAGCTGCGACTGCGCGCGCACGCCGCCAGTGAACGCGGGCGAAGACGAGATGATCAGCGTCGGCTTGCCGATGAGAACGGACTGCCCATGGGGCCGCGAGGCCCACTCCAGTGCATTCTTGAGAACGCCCGGCACCCCACGATTATATTCGGGCGTGGAGATTACGAGGCCGTCGCTCGCCGCGATCGCCCGGCGGATGCCCTGACCCTCTCGGGCGCGGCGGGGTCATCCTCGTCTTCGTTGTAGAGAGGTAGGCGCCGCTCCCAGATGTCATTCATTCGCTTGTCGCCTCTATGTCCGTTGTGGGGCCGATCGGGCGAGCCGGATCAGCCATGGCGTCTGGGACGCCAAGTGACGGGCCGCCGACGGTCAGGGTCGCTTCAACGGCGGGGCCATGAACGCGGGCGAGACAGGTTCCTTGATGCAGCGCGCCAGAATGGCGTCGATGTCCCGCTTGCTCTCCTCGTCGATCTGCCAGCCCTCGATGTCGCCGATCGGGTCGAGCTGATCGGGACGGCGCGCGCCCCACAGAGCAATCGTCGGCCCCTGGTCGAGCACCCACCGCACGGCGAGCGCGAGCACGGATTTGCCGAAGCGCTGCCGCGCCAAGGCAGCGAGTTCGTCCACTGCGGCGAGGTAGTGCGGGAAGCGATCACCTTGGAATTTCGGATCGACCTTTCGAAGGTCGTCGCCATCGAAGATCGTCGATGCGGTCATCCGGCCGGAGAGAAGGCCGCGGCAGAGCGCGCCATAGCTCAGGACCGTGAGATCCGTGTTCTTGGCATAGGGAAGAACATCGGCTTCCATCTCCCGCTCGAACAGGTTGTAGGGCGGTTGCACGGCGTCAAGCCTGGCAACGGCGCGGAAAGCTTCCATCTGCGTCGGCGAGAAATTGCTGACGCCGATCGCCCGGATCTTGCCGGCGAGTCGCAGCTTTTCGAGAACGAGGGCGGTTTCTTCGAACGGCGTCTCCAGATCCGGCCAATGGACCTGGTACAGGTCGATGGTGTCGGTGCCGAGGCGTCGCAGCGAGTCGTCGATCTCCTGGCTGAGGCGCGCGGGCCGGGAATCGCGATAGACCTTTCCGTCCTTCCAGGCGAGGCCGACCTTGGTCGCGATCTGCACCTTGTCTCGCAGCCCCCCTGCAAGTGCTTTTCTCACGATCTCTTCGGAGTTTCCGAAGCCGTAAACCGGCGCTGTGTCGATGAGCGTCACACCACGTTCTATTGCCGACCGGATTGTCGCGATGGCCTGCCGTTCGTCGGCTCCTCCCCACATCCATCCACCGATCGCCCATGTGCCGAGGCCGACGCGCGACGTCTGCAGCCCTGACAGGCCAATTTCGATCTGTTCCACTGTAGAACCTCCAAGATCAGTTCAACAATCCAGACGGACGCCAATACCAAGTGCTTCCGGGCGCCGCTCCACTGACATGCCAGTCGGATCACTCCGTCGGGGCAGATTCGGACATGGTCCAAGCTCCTTGTTCGAGCATCGCCGGCTTCACCGTGCCGGGATTGGATTGACAGGGAGCCGAGGCGCGAGGCTGATACCCGCTTCCTCCTCGGCGATCAGGCCGAGACTTGTCCAATCGAGATCGTCGTAGCCGCGAGCGATGCCCGTAATCAGGCGGTCGCGCACGACGCTCACCGACGGCATTGGGGCGCCGGCGGCCTCCGCTTCGGCGAGGGCCAGGCGTACGTCCTTTAGTACCAAGGGCAGGACGAAACCGGGCGCATAGGAGCGCTCGGCGATCTTGCTGCCATACAATTGATGCACCCGCCCGCCGAACATGGTGCCCGTCATGATGTCGACGAAAGGCTTGGGGGCGAGCCCGCGTTTGAGAACCACGGCGACGGCTTCCGAGATCATCTCCAAGGCCGTTGCGCTCATCATGTTGCCGAGCAGCTTGACGAGGTTCGCGTGCCACGGCGTGGCTCCGACCACCAAGGTCTTTTGTCCCAGACTATCGAAAAGTGGCTGACAGCGCGCGAGGTCGCTAGCGGCGCCGGCCGCAAGGATGAAGAGCTGGCGATGCTTGGCCGCCTCCGGGTTTCCGAACACAGGCGCGGCCACGTAGCCCTGCCCTTGCTGGGCGTGCGCTGCGGCCAGTAGTGACGCCATCGCCGTGCTGATTGTGCTCATGCAAAGGTGGATCGCGCCTGGCCGCAGCCCCGACGCCAGTCCTGGAACGCCGAGGGCGGCTGGCCCGAGCACGACGTCGCGAACGGTGTCGTCGTCCGGCAGCATGCTGATGACGATCCTGCACCCAAAAAGGTCGGCGATATCCGTCGTGGCCTCGAGGCCGAGCGCGGAAAGCCTGTCCTCTTGGTCCGGCTTGTGAACAAAGGCGACGACCCTATGTCCTGCGGCGACCAGGTTAGCGCCCATTGCGCCGCCCATGCGGCCAAGACCGACAAAGCCCACGTCTAATTGAAGTAGCGGGCGGTCCTCAGTATTTGCGCCCATGATGTTGCTCCTTTTGTCCGTCGCCTCCCGATCTGAAGAACGTGAGCCGGCCATGCGGGACCATGGCTAGCCACGATTGTGGCCGTCAGGGGCTGATTGGCCGCAACTGAAACCGACCGGCAGTCAACCCGCCGTAGGTGAAGTCTGGAGGCTTGGGCGATGCCCAAGCCTCGCCTTGAGGACAAGTCATCAATGCCATTGCCATCGATCATCGATCGATGTTGACCCCGGTATGCCGCTCCGCCGACATAGGCTGGTAAGCGTAGAACTCATCCTGATCGCCCGGAGGCGGATCTAGTCGTGCGGCTGCGTTGAACCTGCCCTCAGCGCGAAGGGACTCCTGCGTGAAATATTTACCTGCGCTCGGTCCAGGGTCGGCAAAGGCCTGCCCGGCGGAGAACATCGCGACGG
>JAQGKN010000256.1 GCA_028290085.1 Hyphomicrobiales bacterium | reverse complement strand
AGGTCGCGTCGGTGATCTCATCTCAAGATCCAAAATAGAGTCAGGTAGAAATTTCATGCCGACAATATCGGGCTCAGGCCATGAAGCGGCCAAACCGCAGCGTCAACACGCAGGTTCGAAAACGGCTGGTGCAGCGTTCGCCTGGCGCGCTTTCATTCGGGAGCCGCTGGTCCAATTCCTCGTCCTCGGCGGTCTGATCTTCGGTGCCGACGCCGTACTGCATCCGCCCGCCAAGGAAGATCAGACCATCGTCGTCTCGAAGGCGCTGCGCCAATCGTTCATTGATAATTTCGACGAGGACAAGGAGCGCGTTCCCTCTCCGGAGGTGCTCGCCAAGATGGTCGACAGTTGGGTCGCAAGCGAGACGCTTTACCGGGAGGGCAAGCGGCTCGGCGTTGATCGCGGCGACGACATGATCCGCGATCGCATTGCATTCAAGCTCCAGACGCTCATCTTCGACCAGATCAAAGTCGAGGAACCTACTGAGGCCATGTTGCGTGACTGGTTCAAGGACAATCACGCACAATTCGACGAGCCGGAACGCGTCAGTTTCTATCTGACTTCGCCGACCGATGAAGCAACGGCCCGCCGCGAGCTCGATGCGATTGAAGCGCAAGTCGAGAACGAGACTTTGCAGCAGACGACTCGCGCCATCATCGGGCGGCCGGTCTCATCCATAGCGCCGGCTTTCGGTGAGGATTTCCGCGATGCGCTTCTGGCGCTTCCGCTCGAGACCTGGAGTCTCGTGAAGTCAACCGAAGGCTGGCAAGTTGTCCGCCTGGACTCGCGCCATCCCAGCGAACTTGCCTCGTTCGACCAAGTCAAGAACCAGGTAGTGAAGATATGGAAAACCGAGGAGACCCGCAAGCGCGCCTGGGATGCTGTCTCCCGGCTCAAGGCGTCTTACGCCGTGAGGATCGAGCAATGAAAATGGCACGGCCGTTCGTAATGCTTCTGCTGGCCGCCATCGCCTTCCTGTTCAATGGCGGGACGCACGCGCATGAAGCCACGCTGGGCGTGCTCGAGTTCCGTGAGGTCCGGCACGGCGCCTATATCGGCATGTGGGTCTCGGAGCCGGAGATCGGCGCCAAGCGGGTCGACTTGCGCTTCCCGTCGCATTGCTCCCTGAACCTCCCGGAACTAAATTGTGGCGACAAGGGCCGAGTGGGTTCGATCACGATCGGCAACCTCGGCTCCAACATGTCGGCCGTGCTCCTCAAGGTGCTGCCGCTTTCGGGCGAACCGAAAAGCTATACGATCACCGCGGCGCAGCCTGTCGTTACCGTGCTTGCCGCAGGCGCGCCAACCCTCGGCACTTGGACCGAGCTCGGCAAAACCTACATAAACTACGGAATCGATCACATCCTGCTCGGGGCAGACCACCTTCTGTTCGTGCTCGGCCTGATCTGGATCGTCCGGGGCGGTTGGTTGCTGGTGAGGACCATCACCGCTTTCACGGTCGGGCACAGTCTGTCTCTCGCCGCCGCCGCCTTCGTCATCATCAGGGTGCCGGAACAGCCGCTGAACGCCTGCATCGCATTGAGCATCGTTTTCGTTGCCGTCGAGATTGTGAAGCAATATCGCGGTGAAGTAGGGCTGACAGCGCGCTATCCTTGGGCCGTCTCGTTCGGCTTCGGCCTCGTGCATGGGATCGGCTTCGCGAGCGCGCTGGCCGGCCTCGGACTCGAGCGCAATTTGCTGCCGCCCGCGCTATTGTTTTTTAACATCGGCGTGGAAATCGGGCAGCTCGCCTTCGTGCTTCTCGTCCTCGTGCTGATCTGGGCCCATCGGCGCCTCAACGCCGTCGTGACCGGCTGGGGCGATCTCATTCCCGCCTATGCAATCGGATCCGTCGCGACATTCTGGTTTTTCGGCCGGTTCATCCGGCTGCTCGCCTTCCCGTGAGGACAATAATGATCATGTACGTTCCCAAGCTGCGCTGCGCTGCGATCGCGCTGGCCTTCTCCCTTCTTGCCTCGCCTGCATTTGCGCATGAGCAAGCAGGCGTCGCCGGCGGGCTCCTCAGTGGAATCCTCCACCCCTTGACTGGCTTCGACCACCTCGTCGCCATGGTGGCTGTCGGCATCTGGGGCGCGCAGCTGGGCGGCGCCGCGATCTGGGTGCTGCCGATCACCTTCCCGCTCGTGATGGCTCTGGGCGGCGTCCTGGGCATCATCGGCGTGCCTTTGCCGATTCCCGAGATAGTCATCGCCCTTTCGGCACTCGTGCTAGGGGGCGCGGTGGCGGCGCAATTGCGCGTGCCGTTCTGGGCCGCTGCGTTCGTCGTGGCGATCTTTGCGGTTTTCCACGGCCACGCGCACGGCATCGAATTGCCGACTGCGGCTAATCCGCTGGCCTATGGCGCTGGCTTCGTGATGGCAACCGGCTGCCTGCATCTGTGCGGCATCGCGCTGGGCACGTTTTCGCACCGTCCGTTCGGCCAGCGCGCCATCCAGGGCCTCGGCGTGGTGATCGCGGCCTTCGGCGTCTACTTCCTCTCTGTGTCGATGGCGGCCGCGTGATGGGCCAGCGCTTCCTCCGACTTTCGACCACAGCGCTGGCGCTGTTCTTGTCCGCGACGACCGCCGACGCCCATATCATTGCTGCACGTCTCGGCGACTTCTACGCCGGCGCCTTGCATCCACTCACCGATCTTCAGGACGTCATTCTATGGACGGCCCTTGGCGTCCTCGCCGGATCGCTTGGGGCAGCCAAGGGGCGCTGGCTCGTCCTGCTGTTTCCGATCGGCCTGCTGGCTGGGCTGGCAGTTGCACGCACATCCGACCTGGCACTGGCCGGGCCTGTACTCGACGCCGCTTGCATCGTGGTTCTAGGCCTGCTTCTCGTCACCCGGCTGAACCTCCCGACGCCGCTGCTGGCGGCGATCGCCGTCGTCCTCGCAGTCATCCGCGGCGCGGCGAACGGCGGTGATCTCGACCCGACCACGAATACGATCCTGTTCGCAAGCGGAATGGCCGCAGCCGGCTATGTCGCCGTGACTCTGATCATGGCCGGCACGGTGGCGTTCAGCGAAGCTGGCGCCGGTGCACCCGCAGGCTGGAAAGTAATCGCCCTGCGCGCCCTTGGCAGCTGGATCGCGGCAATCGGCCTCATGATGGCGGGACTTGCTCTCACGAGCTGATTTGGCGTGCGACGCTAGGCCTGCACCTCGCCCGTGAAGACGGCCGCATCGCCTGCGCTCCCGCCGGCGGCCGCAAGTCATTTGCGACTTTCACCAAACGTTACGAAAACGCGGGTTGCGCCCCCGGGCACGCGAAAAGTCGTCCTCGGTCTTCTCGTTGATGGCAAGGAGCCGAGGCCAGGTTCTTCGAAGGCTTGCCCGTTAGGCTCAGGTACGCCGATCTGACTGCAGAAATTCCCTGACTAAGGTAGCAGCGCCACTGCCTTCCGGTTCAAAATCTAGCCTGGTCAGGCGGCTTCAATAACGATGGCTCGAATGTCGTCGAAGTGGATCGAAGCGAAAGGCCGCTTCTGACCCAAAGCGGACCGACACGCTCTGCCCGTTCTTCGATAGGTAATAATGACCGGTGTCGAGCGTTGGGGACTTACGGACCCGCAACTCCTTGCAACCGGCGCTGCCCAGTGCGGCTTCATCGCAGAATTACAAGGAAGGCATCGTTTCACTTGTCCCCGCTCGCTTCCGAACGGGCGCGTGCGAACCTGTTTTCCGGCTTCGGCAGACCAAGATGCTCTCGCAAAGTGGTCCCCTGATAATCTTTCCGAAACAGGCCCCGTTTCTGCAATTCCGGAATGACGAGGTCGATGAAATCATCGAAGGCTTCGGGAAAATGAGCCGGCAGCAGGACGAAGCCATCCATCGCGCCGCCCTCGAACCATTCCTGCATGACATCGGCAATCGTCGTCGGGCTGCCGCAAGCGAGAAGATAGCCCCTCGCGATCGCGATCTCGTTGTAGATGTCCCGAAGCTTGTAACCCAACCGCTTCGCCTTGGCGGAAGCGACCGTGCTGTATCCTTGCTTAAGGTTGGACACCGGCAGGTCCGGAACGGGCCCGTCGAGCGGATACTGGGACATGTCATGGCCGAAACGACGGGACATGGTCTGCATGGCGCTCGTCGAGTCCACATAGGTCATGAGCTGCGCCAGCTTGGCTTGCGCCTCTTCATCCGTTCGACCGACGATCGGCACCATGCCGGGCAGAATGTTGCAATGCTCCGGACGACGGCCAGCCGCGACAGCGTACTGCTTTATGTTATTATAGTAATCGCGGGCAACATCCAGTTCGAGCTGAACGGTGAAGACGACTTCGGCAATGCGCCCTGCGAGCGCTTGACCTGTCGGTGAGGAGCCTGCCTGTACGATGACTGGCCGACCTTGCGGGGTACGGGTCATGTTGAGCGGGCCCTTCACCGAATAGAACTGTCCCTTGTGGCCGAGTTCATGCACTTTGCTTAAGTCGTAGTATTGTCCGGTTTCCTTGTTTTCAACGCGCGCGCCATCTTCCCATGTGTCCCACAAACCCTGAACAACATCGACGAATTCGGCGGCGATTTCGTAACGGCGATCGTGA
>JAQGKN010000255.1 GCA_028290085.1 Hyphomicrobiales bacterium | reverse complement strand
ACGACGTGAAAGCCTGCCGACATCACGGCCATCAGCTCGGAGGGCGTTGCGATGCCCGGCACGAAGGGCATGTCCGGGTGCTGCGCGGCGGCTTCCAGAAGGGCCGGCGTATAGCCCGGGCTAAGCGCAAAGCGTGCGCCCACCTCGCGCGCGATGGCGAGGTCGTGCGGCGTCATCACGTTACCCGCAGCCGGGACGGCGCCGGGCACGTCACGCAGGATCTGGCGGATCGCCTGCGGCGCTGCCTTGGTGCGGAGCGCGATCTCAAGTGTGTTCAGGCCGGCCTCGACGAGCGTGCGCGCAAGCGGCACAGCATCCTCGACGCGCTCGATGGTCAGCAGGGGAATCAGGCGCGCGGGACCCAGCAGTGCCAGTGGTGTTTCGCTGTGGGATGTCATATGCGGTCCTCCCTTGAGACGTCGCCGCTAGGCGGCGGCCTTGAAACTGTCACCTATCAACGCCGCAGGGGCTGCGCCGGGTTCCGTTTTCGTGCCTTTCATGACAGCCTACATCTCGAACGCCAAGGCGCAAGCCGGAACGCATGAGCAGAGGAGAACGGGTTTCGTGCAGCATCGCAGGCTCGAAGGACGCATTGTCGTCGCCACGCATAACGAAGGCAAACTGCGCGAGATGCGCGAACTGCTTGCGCCCTACGGCATCACTGCTGTGTCGGCGGGAGAGCTCGGGCTCGGCGAGCCTGCGGAGACGGGCACAACCTTTACAGCCAATGCCGAGATCAAGGCGCGCGCTGCGGCCGAGGTCAGCGGCCTGCCGGCTTTCGCCGACGATTCCGGCATCTGCGTCGAGGGACTGGGTGGTGCGCCGGGCATCTACTCCGCACGCTGGGCGGAGAACAAAGACTTTGGCGGCGCCATGGCCCGCATTGATTCGGAACTGCGCGAACACGGGTTCCTGGCCCCCGACGAGCGCCACGCCCATTTCATCTCGGCTCTCGCCATCGTCTGGCCCGACGGCCATCTCGAAAGCTTCGAGGGCCGCATCGACGGTACGCTCGTCTGGCCCCCACGCGGGGAAGCAGGCTTCGGCTATGATCCGATGTTCCTGCCTGCAGGGCACGAGCGCACCTTCGGCGAGATGAGCTCGGACGAAAAGCACGGCATTCCCGCTGATGGATCCCGCGCCTTGTCGCATCGTGCCAGGGCTTTCCAGCTGCTGGCCACCGCCTGCCTTGGCGCGCGCCCGGCCGCCTGAACGGCCCACCGAATTTCGCCGTGGGTGCCGATCCGTCCGCGCGTGACCTCCGCGCGTGGCCGTGTCATAAGGCTCTCATGGCGACCAGGCATCCTTCCTTCGAGCCGGGCTTCGGGGTCTATGTCCATTGGCCCTTCTGTCTCTCGAAATGTCCTTACTGCGACTTCAATAGCCACGTGCGGCAAGCGCCTGTGGACGAAGAGCGCTATGTCGAAGCCTTCCGCGTCGAGCTCGCACATCGCGCCGCGATGGCGCCCGGCCGCATCGTCTCGTCCATCTTCTTTGGCGGCGGCACGCCCTCTCTGATGAAGCCGGCCACGGTCGCCGCGATTCTGGAGGCCATCGGCTCGCATTGGAATGTCGATCCCAAGGCGGAAATCACGCTGGAGGCCAATCCGACCAGCGTCGAGGCCGAGCGCTTTCGCGGCTATCGCGCAGCGGGCGTCAATCGCGTCTCGCTCGGCGTGCAGGCGATGAACGATGCCGATCTCAAGTCGCTGGGGCGTCTGCATACGGCGGATGAGGCGATGGGCGCGGTGGCGGTGGCGGCCTCGATCTTCGATCGCTTCTCGTTCGATCTCATCTATGCGCGCCCCGGTCAATCGCCGGCAGCATGGAAGGCAGAACTCAAGGAGGCCATAGCACGGGCCGCCGAACATTTGTCGCTCTATCAGCTGACGATCGAGCCCGACACCATGTTCGAGCGCCTGTACAAGGCGGGCCGGCTCGCGATGCCAGACCCCGACCTGTCGCGTGCCCTCTGGGACGTGACGCAGGAGGTCACGAGCGCTGCGGGTCTTCCGGCCTATGAAATTTCCAATCACGCACGGCCCGGTGCGGAAAGCCGTCATAATCTGGTCTATTGGCGCTACGGCGAATATGCCGGCGTCGGCCCCGGTGCCCATGGACGCCTGCTGACGCCGAAGGGGCGCATCGCCCAGTCGACCGAAAAGCATCCGGAAATGTGGCTCACCGTGGTCGAAACGGAAGGCAGCGGCGTCGTCGAGACCGAGCAGCTCTCGACCGAAGAGCAGGGCGACGAATTCCTGTTGATGGGCCTGCGCTTGAGCGAAGGAATCGACCCCGACCGCTTTGAGGCCCTGAGCGGCCGCAAGTTGTCGCTGTCGCGCATTTCCTCGCTGATCGAGGACGGCATGATCGCTGTCACCGCGGATGGTCGTATCCGCGTGACACCGGAAGGCTTCCCGGTTCTCGACGCAGTCGTCGCCGATCTCGCAGCTTAAGACCGGGCAGCCTGAGACCTGGCAGCCTGAGACCTCGTGGCCTCAGGTTCCCGAGCCAGCTCCTGGGAAGCTGCGTGGGGCGGGGCTCACGACACCCGTCGTGCCATTCGCGATGGCGAGCACTGACAAGCCGCGCTCGTTTAAACCATCGGCGGTGAAGCGGAACACGCCGTCAGCGCCGTTGAAGCCGGACGAATTCGTCAGCACGCTCTCGGAATAGCGCTGCGATCCCTGCGAGCGCGCGAGCGCGCTTGCCAGCGACACGGCGTCATAGGCGAGCGTCGCGATACGGGTGGGGTCGCTGCCGTATTTCTCGC
>JAQGKN010000243.1 GCA_028290085.1 Hyphomicrobiales bacterium | reverse complement strand
CACCCCGTGTTGAAACGGCTCAGTCAGTTTTTCTGATGATCCAATTTCAAATGACTTCCGGGGGCGCTTATGATTTCGAAATACCTGCTTTCGGCCGCTTTATCGGTGGCCTGCCTGTCGCAAGTCGCGGCAGCCGACCTCGGCTCCAAGGCGCCCTTGGCTCCTGCGCCCGCACCGGCCTTTTTCATCTTTGCTGATACGCAGGTCAGCTATCGTTTCGAGGCTTTTGCCCGCGAGCCCGGCATTTCCCCGGCGATCCAGAAGAACGTACTCAACATCACGCATTTCGATGTTTGGAAGTACGGCACGAACTTCGCCAACATCGACTTCCTGAAGTCCAACAGCCGCGATCCGGCTGCCGGCGGTGGCCAGGGTGCTTTGGAAGTCTACGGCCTCTATCGCGGCACCTTGAGCGGCAATGCGCTCACGAGCAGCAAGAACTTTTCGTTCGGCTTCGTGAAGGATGTCTCGCTGAGCTACGGCTTCGATGCGAACACCAAGAACACAGCCTTCGCACCTGAGAAGAAAGACCTCGTCGTCTCCAGGTCGCTTTCGACGTCCCCGGCTACCTCACCGTGTCGGCGCATGCCTACAAGGAATGGAACCATTGCGGCGTTTGCGGCGTCGGCGGCAAGAACCCCGAATTCGACACGACCGCTGAATTCGAAATTGGCTACATGCAGCCGCTCTCGTTCACCGGCCTGCCCCTGCGCTTCAGCGGCTTCACCAATATCGTTCTGCCCAAGGGCAAGGATGGTTTCGGTGATAGCACGAAGACGGAAGTGCTCAGCAACAACCGCCTGACGCTCGATGTCGGCCAGATGATCACCGGCAAGGCCAACCAGTTCGACGCGTTCGTCGGTTACAAGTACTGGCACAACAAGTTCGGCAATAACTACAAGATCAACAACGGCGCGATCGAAAACACCGTTTACGTCGGCCTCGCCTGGCACGCTTTCTAAGCCAGCCTGCCTGATTGAAGATTGGAAGGACGGCACCTTCGTGCCGTCCTTTTTCGTTTTCAGCCTAGAG
This sequence comes from Hyphomicrobiales bacterium, assembly GCA_028290085.1. Taxonomy (GTDB): domain Bacteria; phylum Pseudomonadota; class Alphaproteobacteria; order Rhizobiales; family Beijerinckiaceae; genus Terripilifer. The sequence goes on along the minus strand of JAQGKN010000243.1, from coordinate 3,203 downwards.
GGACGTCAGAAAGGCCTTGGCGGCTGCGCCGTGCTCGCGGCGCAGACGGACGATGTCCATGTTGACCGGCATGCCGTCGATCACGCGCCAGCGGCCTTCGACCATCACGCGATCTGCCCGGTGCGCACCGCAGAGAACCAGCGCGGCCAACGGATCGCCCGCGCCTGAGAACCGCAGCTCGTCCAGCGTGAACATGCCGAGATCCGCACGCTTTCCTGGCGCAATGGCGCCGATATCGTCGCGGCCCAGGCAGCGGGCCGAGCCCTCCGTCGCCCAGCGCAAGGCATCAAGATGCGTGACCGCGGAAGCGCCGTAGAGCAGCCGATTGCTCATCATGGCATGACGCACGCTCTCCATCAGGTTGGAGTTGTCATTGGAGGCGGACCCATAGACGCCGAGACCGACGGGCGAGCCTGCCGCTTCCAGCTCGTTGGTGCGGCATTGGCCCGAGGCGAGCACCATGTTTGAGGTCGGGCAATGGCAGACGCCGACGCGCGCGCGGCCGAGACGGCCGATTTCGTCTTCGTTGAAATGAATGCCGTGCGCGAGCCAGACGCGCTCGTTCATCCAGCCGACTTCCTCCAGATAGTCGACGGGACGGCAGGCGAATTTTTCGCGGCAGAAGTCAATCTCATCGCGTGTTTCGGCGAGATGGGTGTGCATCCGGCAATTGCAGCGTTCGGCCAAGGCCGCCGTCTCGACCATCAGCCGCTTCGATACGTTGAAGGGCGCGCAAGGCGCCAGCGCCACCTGTGTCATCGCGCCGGGCCGGAGGTCGTGATAGCGGCCGATCACGCGCTCGCAATCGGCGAGAATGTGATCGACATCCTGCACCGCGCCGCCGGGCGCGTTGCCGCCCTCGTCTTCGGTCAGGTTGAGCGACCCGCGCGTCAGCGTCATGCGGATGCCGAGTGCGGCAGCCTCTTCGGCCTGGATATCCATCGCGTTGTCGAGGCCCGGCGGATAGAGATATTGATGGTCGGAGACCGTCGTGCAGCCCGACATCAGCAGCTCAGTCAGCGCGAGGCGCGTGGCGAGGCGGAAATTGTCGGGGTTGAGCCGGCTCGCCCAGATCGGAAACAGCGCCTCAAGCCAGGGGAACAGCTCCTTGTTGATGGCGTCGGGATGCGCGCGCGTCAGTGTTTGATACATATGGTGATGCGTATTGATGAGACCCGGCAGCACCACATGGGCAGAGGCGTCGAAGGTCTCGTCGACGGGCGCAGCAGGCCGAGCGCCTGCGGCAACGCATTCGACAATACAGCCGTGCTCGACGACGACACCGCCCTCTGCGCCAGGCGCCAATATCGCCAGCGGATTTGCGATCCAGACACGCATTCTCGTTTTTCTCCGTAAAGCCCAAGCATGCCCCGCGCAGGCAGCCACGACAAGGCTCACTGAACGCGGCTGCGGTCTCAGCGGAAACGGGAGCTTTGGAGCAATCCAGTACGTTCCAGCGACGCCTGGATCGCCGCGTCGCTTCGCTCCTCGCAAAGACGGCAAGGGAGGTGCCTTCAATTGTTGCCGTCTTTGCGAGCGGAGCGAAGCAATCCAGGAGCCGCAAGACTGTATTTTCTTCGCAGCGCTCGCGATGGGAGCAACGGGGTTTGACGCCACAAGCGGCGCGACGGGCCTCCCCTCCCGATCCCTGTTGTCAGGACGGCCTCCTATTGGGTAGCTTGGTGCCAACCAAGAATCCGAAATGGGAGGAATACATGACGATTTCCGTGAAGCCCCTTGATGCCGCCTGCGGCGCCGAGATCTCCGGGCTGGACGTCCGCAACATCACGCCGGACGATTCCAAGGCGTTGCTGGACGCCTATCTCAAGTACCATGTGCTCGTGATCCACGGGCCGACGATCACGGACGCGGAACTCGTCGAACTCGGCCGCTGCTTCGGGCCCATCGAGAAGGCGCGCGTAAAGTCGCCCCTTTCAGACCGCGACGACATCATGGTCATTTCGAACATCCGCCAGAATGGCGAACTCGTGGGCTCCTTGCCCGATGGCGAAATGTCCTATCATTTCGATCGCATCCATCAGGTTCAACCGTGCAAGGGTGCGGCTCTGCATGGACTCGAGATCCCGCACGAGGGCGGCGACACGTGTTTCGCCAATATGGTGCGCGCCTACGAGACCCTGCCTGAGAAGACCAAGCAGCGGCTCGAAGGCCTGAAGGCTCTGAACACCTTCACCTATGGCGCGACAAACCGCGACGTGAAGACCACTGAACTCGGACCCCACGCGATCCACCCCGTGGTGCGCCGCATTCCCGAGACCGGCAAGAAGTCGCTCTACGTCTGCCGGCTGATGACGGACCGGATCATGGACATGCCGGATGAGGAGAGCCAGGCGCTCATCACCGAGCTCTGCGACCATATCGAAGACCCTGCGCTGAGCTACCAGCACAAGTGGAAGGTCGGCGACATCGTCATCTGGGACAATCGCTGCACCAGCCATGCGCGCACGGATTTCAGCGACAAGGAACGCCGCCTTATGAAGCGCGTGACCATCGGCGATACCGTGCCGCCATTGCAGTAAGATTACGACCGAGCGGCATAGTTCTGTCGCTCGTTTTGTCTTGCTGCGCTGCAGTAAAGCCAACACTCTTTCGTGACCGCAACCGGCCGCGTACAAGCCGCCTATGCATCTACACAGACGCCGTGGGCTCGTATAACCTGCGGTGTCTTTGCAAGATGACAGCAAGCGCACTCCCTATGTCGGAGAAGCTGCTGGACGGCACCGGGAGAGATGTATGGCGCGCCTGAATATCAACGGTAAAGTTCACGACGTGGACGTCGAGCCGGAAACCCCTCTCCTCTGGGCAATTCGCGAACAGGTCGGTCTCACCGGCACGAAATATGGCTGCGGTGTGGCAGCTTGCGGCGCCTGTACCGTTCATGTCGATGGCGTGGTCACACGCTCATGCAGTCTTCCGGTCAGCGCCTTTAACGAAAATCAGAAGATCGTCACCATCGAGGGTCTTTCGCCCGACGTGACGCATCCGATCCAGAAGGCCTGGCTCGAACTGGACGTGCCGCAGTGCGGCTATTGCCAGTCCGGCCAGATCATGGCCGCTGCAGCGCTGCTCGCCGCCAATCCGAATCCGAGCGATGCCGACATCAACGCAGAGATGTCGAACATCTGTCGTTGCGGCACCTACAATCGGATTCGCGCGGCCATCAAGCAGGCCGCCGACACGAC
>JAQGKN010000227.1 GCA_028290085.1 Hyphomicrobiales bacterium | reverse complement strand
GCCTGATCCCAGCCGATGCGGGTCCACTCGCCATCGACGAGCTTCATCGGATATTTCAGGCGACGGTCGCCGTGCACGAGTTCGCGCACCGAGGCGCCCTTGGCGCAATGCGAGCCGCGATTGATGGGACTGTCCCACGCGGGCTCCTGCCCGACCCAGACGCCGTTCTGCACTTCAGCGATGACGCTGCAGCCGACCGAGCAATGGGTGCAAATGCTCTTCTTGATTTCGACCGCGACGCCCGGCTGCATGGGGCCCGCCTGCGCCTTGCGCACGGCGCCCAGCGACAGGGAGCCCAGCGCGGCCGCGCCACCGGCGACCAGCCCGGAGCGCCGGAGAAAGCTGCGGCGATCCAGCACGCCTGATGCGAGGCCAGCGGCCATGCCCTGCAGGCGCGAACGGCCCGAAACGGCGTCTCTTCTTTTCGTCAGCATCGATGTCGCCCCTCAGTACCGATTGACGCGGTAGTAGTTCTTCACGTGCTCGGTCTCCCGATAGCGTGCCTTGCTGCGCTCCTGCGCGCTCTCCGCGGCGGCGGCCTCTTCGGCAGCCGGCACGATAGCCACGGCTGCCACGACTGCAGCGGCGCCGCCCGCGCGGAAGAACCCGCGGCGGTCCATGCGTGCCTTGTCGGCGCTCGCGTCTGCTGCGCCCTTATCGGGTGAGGTGCTCATGCCAGTTTCCTCCGGTCGAACTCTCGCGTGCCGTCGCGCCCCTTAATGGGGCAGCGTGAAGGCTTCGCTTTCCAATTCCATGAACGTACGGCCAAGGCGGCCGACGGATTTGTAGAAACTCGCGGTGCGGGTCGTTTCCAGGTCGGCGAAGAACCGCGCGGCCCAGGGCGCCAGATGGCGCTCGAAGAAACGGGCCTGCGCCGCCAGATCCGCTTCGAACTCGCCGCGCGCGAAGCCAGCCATCACCTCGCAGAGAATGGCGATGTGATCTTCCGGCTCGCGCATATGGCCAGCACGCTCGATCCCCATCAGCGCGAGGTCTTCACGGACACGGGCGAGCGGGCGCTCGTGCAGGAAGCCGGTCTGGTAATAGGAGCCGTAGGGCAGCAGCTCGCCGCGTCCCACACCAATGAAAAGATTGAAATATTCGCGCCCGACAGCAGTTTCATCAGCTGCTTCGGCGGCTTGAGCCAGTTCGATATGCGCCAGGCCGAGCGCCGATACGTCGCCGCGCAGCCCCGCCACGCGGGTCAGGAGATCGGTCGTGGGTGCGGCGCCGAGAAGCATCGCGAGAAGGCCGTATTCGGCTCCACGCAGAGCATCGATCTCGTCGACCGCGCCCGATTCTGTCATCTCTTTGCGAACCACCCACCACTCCGCTTCGTGCGCCAGCCGGCGTCATAGCCCAGCCAACCTTGGCTGCTTACACCTTGGCCGCAATGTGTCACAGTCGAAATTAAGCAACATTAGACCTTCGGCGGATCACCTCGGAAGAGCGCTGCCATGGCGGGCTAGCTTCTGCTGCGGCGCAGCGGAGCTTTGTGCAAGTTCAGCGACAGGCTTTACCTCTGGATTTGCTGGCTCTTCCTGCCCCGAAAGAGATGGGGGCTGCGTCTCTTCTTGGGAAAGCGATGCTTGATCCCAAGCGACTGGAGAGCGCGCGACCTCTTCTTGCGTCGCACCATATGCGATCACTTTTTCACCGTCCGGGCTTTCGCTGGGCTCGGGCACCTTCGGGCTGTCGCCAAAGATCTGAGAAACCATCTTGGCGACGTCCGTTCCCACCGTCATTTCGCCCGATCCGGGCACGCCGCCGGGCACGTTCCAGTCCCATGCATAGTCCAGAGCGTCGCCGACGTAGTCGCGCACGGAGGGGTCCAGAGCCCAGGCCCGGCGCAGGGCCGCGTTGCGGAGCGCGTCGGGAATGCCCTTCTGCAGGAACGCGGTGATGTCGCTGGCCCCCGTGAGATCCTCGAGCTTGGGCAAGGACTTCAGATCGACCGATGGCTCCTCTTCAGCGGGAACGACGGGCTCCGGCGCCGCGGCTTCGCGTAAAGCCTCGCGCTTGCGCTGCGACCAGCGGGCCAGAAAGGATTCGTCGTCGCTCACGTCTCGCCCTCCCGCTTGCGTCCACCCCCGCCGGCGCGATCGCGCTGGCGCTTCTGGAAGACGCGCTCGACATGAAACGCCTCAACGAAGACGTCGATCCATGCCCGCGTGTCGGCGGGCATGGCGACGGTGCCCACGATGTCGGCCCCACTTTCGAAGAAAGCTTCGCCTTCGGTCGGGTCTGCCGTCACACGAACAGAATCGGGGAATGCCCCGCCCTCGCGGCTGCGGCAGGCGATCCACAGGCGCGGCTCGTCCAGCGCGAGATTGTCCCGGTAATTGGCGGTGTCGGAAGCAAAGAGCTCAATGCTCGCCTCACCCGCATAATGCAGCGAGACATCGCCGTCTTCCGCGATCAGCGTCCAGTCTGCGACGTCTGGCGCCTGCGCCAGCACCGCATGGGGCACCCAGACGTGGTCGACCCAGGGATTGTCCACGCGGCGGCGAGCGATGACCACGCCGATGTTTCGTGATTCCTGCGTCATGACGCGCGCCCCGCTGCGAGCGGCAGCCCGGCGAGAAGGTTTTGCGGCTTCATACGCCAGATCTGGTCCGCGTCCGTCGCACCGATGAGATAGACCGGCTTGCCGCGCAGCGCGGGATCGACCATGCGCTCGTCTTCAAAAGTCAGCCGCAAGAGCGCAACCACGCGCTCTGTCATGGTGGGCCCCAGCGCCGCGCCGTTCCAGAGCGCATTGCCGATTTTCGTACCCTCGCTGTCGAGACCCGCGAACCAGCGCCAGTCGCGATCTTCGATCGAGGCCTGCGGCTCGACTTTCACGCGCACGCCGAGCAGATGCGCAACCCACAGCTCGATGGCCGTGCAGAGGCCCGCGCGCGCCTTGGCGTTGCCGCCGAGGTTCATGATCATGGTGTTGGCGTCGGAGCGCGACCAATAGGTCCACGCGTTCTCATCGTCCATCACGTCGAGATCGCCGAATTCCGGCACGGGATCGAGCAGGGCTGCGAGCGGCGTCAGATGCGATTGCGACGCGCCCCTCTGCTGGATCTCGACCACCTCGGCATCGGCGAGCAGCAATGTGCCCTCATGCAGCGTCGCCTTTTGCGGGCGATAAAACACTTCCGCCGCGCGCAGCACGTACGGGTCTTCGCAGCCATCGAGCGCGTTGCGCAGGACGAGCTGGCAGAGCTGCGTCAGGAACAGCGGCGGCACGCCCGCCGCGCCCTTTTGCGCAAAGGACAGATAGGCGGCCTCCAGCGAGGGGGCGCCGGCGATGCGATCGCGGAAGGTGAGCATGAAGCCCCAGTTTTCGCGCGCGTCTTCATCGACGATGGCCGTGATTTCAGCTGGCAACACCTGCCGCAGCGGGTCGGCCATGAGCGCGGCATGCAGCGCGCGCTCGGCGTCGCAGGCATCGTCGGGCGGCAGCAGTTCGGGCCGCGCCAGATAGGCCATGATGAGTTCGGGCGTCACTTGAAGGCCGCCGTGATCGGCGCGGCGCGTCAGGTGATGGCCGGAAGCGACCCAGAACTCTCTCATGTGCGGTCCGTCTACATCAGTCCGAGAAGATCGATCTCCTCGACGGGGTGGCTGTCGTCCTCAACCTCATGAAAGGTGAAGGCGCGGGAATGGGCGTGCAGGCCATCTCCGCCGGGCACGGGCTCACGCGCATGCAGAGTGCGGAAACGCTCGCGAATCTGACCATCCTCGACCTGACGCTGCACGGCAAGGATCGTCTGCTCCGGGTGATCGCAGAGCGCCTGCGCGAAGGCCACCTCTTCCTCCGCCGCCGCGCGCGCGGCCTCCGGCGAGGGCGCGCCGAAATGGGCGAGCAGATGCGCCGCGAGGCTTTCGACCGCCTGTTCACGCTCAGCCACGCTGGCCTCGACCACGACGCAGAGCGTCGACCAGCCGAAACTCGTCAGGCCCAGGAATCCCGCACGCAACGCCGTGCGCTGCTTGGGGCCGAGCGTCTCGGGCTCGACATCCCAGAAGGCGAAGGCGCCCGACACGGCCCATTCGCCGGGCTCCGCAGCCCGGTCGAAGACGAAAGTGTCTGAAGGGTCGAGGCGCAGGGTGCGCGGCAGTTTCAGCATGGCCTCACCCGAGCTTTGGGGCGCGGTGGGCGCGGTCGTACCAATCGACCCTGGCCAGCCCCTCGACCAGGCTCGTGCGCTCGGGCGGGCCCTTGTCGAGCGGCGCATGGACGAGCAGGTCGCCGTTGGTGTCGATGCCGCGCCGCTCGCCCGCCTTGCCCTTGGGCAGGCGCTCGAAAAACGTCTCGGCCACGGCCTTGAAGCCGCGCTCTTTCCAGCGGTCGAAGGCGGTCATGAGGTGGCGCGCGAAACTGCCGATCAGCGCTTCTGTGTCGACGAGCTCGAACCCCTCGCCCATCAGCGAGGTGCCGTCGGGCGAAAGGCCCGTGTCGACATGCACCATATCGGCGGAGCGCAGCATGATGCCGCAGACGAGCCAGGCGGGCACCTCGGTTTCCGCGCAGTCCCTGGGCCAGCCGAGCTGCGCGCCGCCGAGCAGGCCATCGTCGAACAGCACCTTGTCGGGCCAGCGGAAACTGACCTGCCGCTCGGGCGGGCAATGGGCCGAGATGGCATCGCCAATCGCATTCATGGCCGCGAAATGCGCGCGGCGCGCCGAGGCCAGCGGCTCCTCGGGCTCCAGCACGACGGCGAATTCGACGAGATCGTAGCGCCGCACCCAGACCAGCGTCCCCGCTCCGGCACTTTCCGCAATGGTGCAGGCATGCGCGAAGGCATCGCCGTGCTCGCGCAGCGTGACCAGCTCGAAGCCGGGCGGGAGATCGACGGTGTGGTCCAAATCGGACAGGCGGTTCATGGGCGGCTCGGGCTGGCGGACGGCGGGGCTCAGCCGGTTATATGGGAGATTGGGGGGCTGGTGGTAGGGCGCGCGTTCCGGTGTTCTGCGAGGGCGCCAAAGCCCGTTGCCGTCATCGCGAGCGAAGCGAAGCGATCCAGAGCGCTCCCGGCGGCCCCTGGATTGCCGCGTCGCTTCGCTCCTCGCAAAGACGGCGGGGTCGTTTGTGCTCTTCCTTCTGCCACCGAGTGCGAACGTTATTTTGGCACCCAGATACCTTTGTCTAGATACATCAGAGACATCCCAGCGTGGAAACACGCGGGCGCGGTCTTGGAGGCTTCCAAATCTTCAAGAGCCTTCCTTGCAAGATCCGGTGCTAGAACAAATACCTTTTTAGCTGCAATAAGGCGCACCCAAGGGTCCGGATGTTGAAGAAGCATCAACAGCATGCCCTTATCGCCACGGACCCTCAGTTCGTTTTCTATGATCGCCAACTGATCGAACAGCCAATTGGCCCGGCGTGTATCGTCATTTGCTATCATGGCGCCTTGTTCGGTTGCGAACGCGACGAACTGATCGACGAGTGCTTGGGATAGCGCCCGCATCGGGAGCACGTTCGTCATTTCCGATCTCCTGACTTGCGCACGCCACAGTAGCTTGCCGTCATCGCGAGCGAAGCGAAGCGATCCAGTGCGCTCTCAGCGGCGCCTGGATTGCCGCGTCGCTGCGCTCCTCGCAAGGAGGGCGGGGAGGTTTGTGCCCTGCCTTCAGGCGATGGGCCCAAAGCTATTTCGGGACCCAGATTCCTTTGTCCAAATGTGTCAGTGCCATCCCAGCGTCGAAACACGCGGGCGCCGTCTTGGAGGCTTCCAGATCTTCAAGAACTTTCCGCGCAATATCCGGTGCTAGCAGGCTGCTGAAAAACTCCTTCCATTTCGGCGTCGGTAGTGATTCCGTCGCTTTGGAAGGGGAGCG
>JAQGKN010000212.1 GCA_028290085.1 Hyphomicrobiales bacterium | reverse complement strand
CAACGACAAGGGCATCATCATCGTCACCTGGCTCTGGCAGGCGGGTGGCGTTGCAAGCCGTTCGGTTCCGCTGGTGAACCCTGAGGACGCCAAGGGCATGAAGATCCGCGGCGGTTCGCGCGAGATGGATCTGATGCTGCAGGCTGCCGGCGCGGCCGTCTTGTCGCTGCCGTCGAACGAGCTTTACGCAGCCATGCAGACGGGGGCCTGCGATGCTGGCTATACGTCCTCGACGAGCCTGATCTCATTCAGGCTGGAAGAGATCGCCAAGCACCTGACCACCGGGCGCGGCAAGTCCTACTGGTACATGCTCGAGCCGCTGATGATCTCCAAGCCGATCTTCGACGCCATGCCGAAAAAACAGCAGGATCTCATCATGGAAGTCGGCGAGGGACTCGAACCCTACGGCCGCGACGCCGCCATGGCAGACGATGAGCTGGTCGCCAAGATCTACGAGAAGGCCGGCGCCAAGATCCACGATCTCGACGACAGCGTTGTCGAGAAATGGCGTGTCATCGCGCGTGACACCGCCTGGAAGGATTATGCCGCCAAGAACGCCAATTGTGCCAAATTCATCAAAATGGCCGAAGACGTGAAGGCATGAGTTCACACGGCTTCGAACTTCCGGGCGTCGCGCCCGCGCCCGTCGCCGCCTCCCATCCGGTCGTGGCGGGCGCGCAGGCGGGTCTGGCCTTCATCAACAAGGTCATCCTGATCGGGTCGTCGCTTGCTTTGATCGCGGCGAGCCTGATCCTGAGCTACAGCGTGCTCGTGCGTTATTACTTCAAGGCAGCGACCTACTGGCAGGACGAGGCCTCGGTCTTCCTGCTGGTCGGGGCCACCTTCCTGACGGCGGCCTATGTGCAATCGAAGCGCGGGCATGTCGCCATTGATGCGGTGGCAGGGCTGCTTCCAGCGGGTGTCAATCGCATCCGCATGTTCGTGGTCGATGTTGTGAGCCTGCTGTTCTGCGCGTTCTTTTCGTGGAAATCGTGGACGTTGTTCCATGAGGCCTGGGAAGACGGGCAGGTGACATCCTCGACGTGGGCGCCGCCGCTCTGGATTCCCTATTCAATCATGGCGGCCGGCATGACGCAGCTTTGCGTCCAGATCCTGCTGCAGATCATCGTCGCAATCGACGGGGAGCACCGTCGATGAGCACGCTCGCAGTCGGACTGCTCTACGGCGGCGCCACGCTGACGGCCATGTTCGCAGGCATGCCGATCGCCTTCGCGCTCGGCACTGTCGCCGTCATCTTCATGTATTTCTTCATGCCCGCAGCCTCGCTCGACACTGTTACGCAAAATGTTTTCGAGGAACTGGCCTCAATCACCCTACTGTCGATCCCGCTGTTCATCCTCAAGGGCGCCGCCATCGGCAAATCGCGCGCGGGGCAGGACCTCTATTCGGCGCTTCACGCCTGGATGCATCGCGTGCCCGGCGGTCTGGGTATCGCCAATGTCTTCGCATGTGCCTTGTTTGCCGCCATGGCGGGATCCTCGCCCGCGACCTGTTCGGCCATCGGTTCCGCAGGCATTCCCGAAATGCGCAAGCGCGGCTATTCGGGCTCATTCGCTGCGGGGCTTATCGCAGCGGGCGGTACGCTGGGCATTCTGCTGCCGCCCTCGATCACCATGATCCTCTATGCGGTCGCGTCCGAGCAATCGCTGGGGCGGCTGTTTCTCGCTGGAATCGGGCCGGGCATTTTGCTGGTGACGCTGTTCGCGACTTATGCCGTCGTCCGCTTCCGTCAGGAATATGCGACGGCCAAGCGTGCCTATGAGGCGACCGGGCAGTCGCATGAGATCCTTCAGCGCCACACATACACGATGGCACAAAAGCTCAATGTGCTGCCGCGCGTACTGCCCTTCGTGCTGCTGCTGACGGGCGTGATGTTCGCGCTTTACGGCGGCTATGCGACACCTTCCGAGACGGCGGGGCTCGGCGGCCTGCTCGCGCTCGCGCTGATCGCGATGATCTACGGCGTCTGGCGTCCAGGCGATCTGGAGCCCATCCTCAGCTCGACGCTGCGCGAATCGACCATGTTGATGATGATCATCGGCATGTCGCTGCTCTATTCCTATGTGATGAGCTATCTGCACATCTCGCAGGGCGCAGCGACGGCCATCGTTGCCATGCAGCTCGACAAGTGGCTGTTATTGGCCACCATCCTCGTGCTCGTCGTGGTGCTCGGGTTCTTCCTGCCGCCGGTGTCCATCATCCTGATGACTGCTCCGATCATCCTGCCGCCGATCAAGGCTGCGGGCTTCGATCTGATCTGGTTCGGCGTGGTGATGACCATCGTCATGGAGCTTGGGCTCATTCATCCGCCGGTCGGGCTCAACATCTTCGTCATCCGCAACATCGCGCCGGACATTCCACTTCGCGATGTAATTTTGGGAACGCTGCCTTTCGTGATCCTGATGATTTTCGCGGTGATCCTGCTCTGCTTCGTGCCGTCGATTTCGACATTCCTGCCCGATCTCGTCATGGGACGGGCGAGCGTGCGCTGACGCTTCGTTCTGCTTTGGATTTGAACATGAGCTCCAATCTCTTCGACCTCCTCCAGACCGCCACGACCGACGTCGAGCGCACGGTCATCACCACGCCCGAGGGCGCGCGCCTGTCCTATGGCGACCTGTTCGCCATGACGGCGCAGATGGCGCATGTGCTCGTGAAGAACGGCGTGAAGCCTGGAGACCGCATTGCCGCGCAGGTGGAAAAATCCGTGCCCGCGCTGGTGCTTTAACTCGCGACCCTGCGCGCGGGGGGCATCTATTTGCCATTGAACACCGCCTATACGCTCGCCGAGCTCGACTACTTTATCGGCGATTCCGAGCCGCGCCTGATCGTCTGCGACCCGGCCGTCCGCGAAGGCATTGCAAAGCTCGCGGCAAA
>JAQGKN010000186.1 GCA_028290085.1 Hyphomicrobiales bacterium | reverse complement strand
CAGTAATTTCTTCGCGAAAGAAAAGGTGGCTCGTTTGCCATCCTGCTGGTCGATCTCGATCGTTTCAAGGAGGTCAACGATACCTTCGGACATGGAGCTGGCGACACGCTGCTACGCGCCGTCGCCGAACGACTGATCGCATCCGTGCGCGGGAGTGATCTCGTCGCTCGACTGGGTGGTGACGAATTCGCCATAGTCCGCGGCATGGACCAGACTGGAACCGCGGGGCTCCTGACCCTGGCAGAACGTCTCCTCGCCGGCATCCGCGCGCCCTACGTGATCGAAGGGCATCAAATTGCCATTGGCCTGTCGATCGGCATCAAGGTTGTCCAACCAGGTCTCGATGATCTTCAGCAGATCATGCGCCATGCGGACCTGGCGTTGTACCGGGCAAAGTCTGAGGGTCGCAATTGCTTCCGCCTGTTCGAAATTGAAATGGAAGAGCAGCATCAATCGCGGCGGCAACTTGCGCTGGACCTGCAGGGCGCCATCGATTGCAACGGCTTGCCCGTTCACTATCAGCCAATCGTCGACGCGGTGACTCTGGAGATCCGCACCATGGAAGCACTGGTGCGCTGGCCGCACGCGGTCCAGGGCATGATTTCGCCAGTCGTATTCGTAGCGCTGGCGGAAGAAGCGGGTATGATTCACCAGCTCGGCGAGTGGGTTCTGACGCGCGCCTGCCTCGATGCCGCCTCCTGGCCCGAGCACATCAAGATCGCTGTCAATGTTTCCGCGATCCAGATCGGCCAGGCATCCTTCACCAACGTCGTGGCTCGCACGCTAACGACAACTGGCCTGGCGCCGGAACGGCTTGTGCTCGAAATCACCGAGTCCGTCCTGCTGTCCGATTCGGATCACGCGCTGACGATCTTGCATGAACTGCGCAGTTTGGGCGTTTCAATCGTCCTGGACGATTTCGGCACCGGCTACTCCGCACTAAGTTATCTCAAGATGTTTCCCTTCGACGAGATCAAGATCGACAAGTCGTTCATTGATGACATCGCGGTTCACCGCGGCTGCGCTGCCATCGTTGCGGCGACAACAATGCTGGCCCGTGCATTTGACATGATCACCACCGCCGAAGGCGTCGAAACGCGGGAACAATACGAATTTCTGCGGACGGCCGCCGTGAGCCAGATGCAAGGCTACCTGTTCGGCAAGCCGGCACCCGCGGAGAGCTGGGATTTCTCGAGCAAGCTACGCCTCGCCGTCTCAGCTTGACCATGGCGATGGCTGTGCACTGTCGCACAGTCATGGCGGCGTCATCTCCTGTCATCTCAACGTCACTCGTTCTGGCTACCCAGCGTTTTGGACGATGTCGTCCGGATCCTGGTCGCCGGAGGGCATGTGTCGGACATTGCAGTTGGCCCGAAGCAAACCACCGCGATCAATCTCGAGAAGGCGGTGCATCGCCATTCCGCTCTTTCGAGCAATGGTATTTTTGAGCGCCTGTTCACCCGCGCCTTTCGCGATCTCGTCTATCCACAGATCTGGGAAGATCCCGTGGTCGATATGACGGCGCTGGAAATCGGGCCGAGAGACCATATCGTCGCCATCGCGTCAGGCGGTTGCAACGTTCTGAGCTATCTCACAGCAAGCCCAGCCCGCATCACTGCAATCGACCTCAACCACGCCCATATCGCGCTCCTCCATCTGAAGCTCGCGGCTGCGGCGCATCTGCCGGGCCACGCCGAGTTCAGCGATTTCTTCAAGCACGCCAGGCGCGCATCCAACATCGCGCTTTTCGACGAGCACATCGCGCCCCACCTTGACGCGTCCGCCCTCCGCTACTGGTGCGGACGCGACGTGCGCGGCCGGCGGCGCATAGAAGCCTTTGCGCGCGGCTTCTACCGTACGGGATTGCTCGGCCGGTTCATCGGCGCCAGTCATCTTTTCGCTCGATTGCACCGCGTTGACCTCGGCGCCGTCGCCCGTGCCGGCTCGCTCGAGGAGCAGCGCCGGGTCTTCGATGAAAAACTCGCGCCTATTTTCGACGGCGCCCTCCTGAAGCAGATCGTCCGTGTCCCCGCGGCGCTCTTTGGTCTCGGCATCCCGCCCCGGCAATATGAGGCGTTGGCAAGCGACGGACCAGACGGCATTCTGACTGTGCTGCGCGCCCGCCTCGAGAAACTCGCCTGCGACTTTCCCGTGAAGGATAATTACTTCGCGTGGCAGGCATTTGCGCGCGGCTACGACGCGTCGGAACACGGCTCGGTGCCGCCTTATCTCGAAGCACAGCATTTCGAGCAGGTCCGTAAGACCGCCGGATGCATCGAGCCGCTGCAAGGCTCCGTGACCGAGTTCCTCGCACGCAGCCCGGCGGAGAGCGCGGACTGCTACGTCCTGCTCGACGCGCAGGACTGGATGAGCGACGCGGATCTGACCTCCCTTTGGTACGAGATCGAGCGCACCTCGCGCCCCGGCGCGCGCATCATCTTCCGCACGGCCGCCGACGAGCGCCTGCTTCCCGGCCGCGTTCCCGACACCCTCCTGCAAAGTTTCGTCTATGAGGAGGAACGGAGTCGCGAGTTGCATGCGCGCGACCGGTCGTCGATTTACGGCGCCTTCCATCTCTACCGGCGCCGAGCCGCATGATGAGCGACGCGGCTGCGCATATGGATGCGATTTATCGCCTTCAGCGCCATATCTACGACATCACCCGCAAGCCATATCTGCTCGGCCGCGACCAGCTGATCCGCGAACTCGATGTGCCCCACGGCGGCAGTGTCATCGAGATCGGATGCGGAACCGCGCGGAACTTGCTGGAAATCGCCAATGTCTATCCTTCGGCGTCGTGCCACGGCATCGATGTGTCGAAGCTGATGCTCGACAAGGCGCGCCAGTCCATTGCCGCTGCGGGAATGGAAAAGCGCGTCACTGTCGCTTTTGCGGACGCGACGGAATTCGATCCATTGCAATTGTTCGGCAGAAAACAATTCGACCGTGTCGTCATTTCCTATGCGTTGTCGATGATCCCGCAATGGGAATGTGTCCTGCGCTCCTCCGTAACGCTGCTGCGGCCCGAGGGATCGCTGCATATCGTCGACTTCGGCGCTCAAATGGGCCTGCCCCGCTGGTTTCGCGCAGCTCTCTTCGGCTGGCTCGCCGGTTTTTCCGTGCACCCGCGTCTCGATCTCGGGGAGCGCGTGAGCTGCATCGCGGGCGAAGCCGGACGCGAGGCGCAATTTGCACCTATTCGCCGCGGTTATGCGGCGCTGGCCACCATCGGGCCAATCGACAAACCAGCATGATGTGAGATTCACGCACGCCTCGACTGTCACACAATCGCGATGATCGACACCTAAGCATGTGAGCACGAACGGTTTCTAGACAGCCGTCTCTATGCGCGACACCCAAGCTGTCGCCACAAGCCATTTAGAATTCGGGCGGTCACCCGCGCGGGATCAAATTGTGAGGGACGTTCCATGAAAGCCCAGCTTCGTTTCTTCGAAATCCTGCTGGCCTGTTCGGCAGCGATATCGCCCCTGACGGCGCTTGCGCAAACCGCCTCTTCCGCCGAGCGATCGAGCCTCGAAAAGATCGATACGATCGTCTACATCTATGCTGAGAATCGTAGCTTCGATAATCTGTACGGCGCATTCCCCGGCGCGAATGGATTGCAGAACCTGACGCCTGAGCAGATGCGTCAACTCGACCGCGACGGACGAGTGCTGGCAGAGTTGCCGCCGGTGTGGGGCGGATTGACAGCCCGGGGCGTAACGCCCGCCGTCACGCAGGAACAGACGGCACATCTGCCTAACAAGCCCTTCGCCATCGACGATCCGAAAGGTCTCAACCTGTCACTTTCGGTTGCGACGCACGATCTCTGGCATCGATTCTATCAAAACCAGATGCAGATCGACGGTGGCAAGAACGACAAGTTCGTCGCTTGGGCGGATTCCGGCGGCGAGGTCATGGGCTATTACGATGGCTCCTCGCTGCCACGGTGGAAAACCGCGCAGCGCTATACGCTGGCCGACAACTTCTTCCAGGGCGGCTTCGGCGGGTCTTTCCTCAACCACTTCTGGATCGTGTGCGGTTGCGCTCCGATATATCCGGACGCCGACAAGAGCCCGGCGAAACCATCGATTGCTGCCGTGGAAGACGACGGCATCACCCTCAAGGTCGCCAGCGACTCCCCGGCATCCGCCATGGGTGGCATTCCGAAATTTGTCTCGGACGGAAATCTCACGCCGGATTTCTACGCCGTCAACACCATGCAGCCGCCCTACCAGCCGAGCGCCATCAAGCCGGCGCCCGACGGTGACCCCGCTTACGCGGACCCGAGCAAGCCGGTGACACTGCCGCCGCAAGACATGACCAACATAGGCGATCTCATGAACGCCAAGGGCATCTCCTGGGCCTACTGGTCGGGTGCATGGCAGCTTACGCTTGACGGGAAAAACGCGCTCCCGACACCGAATTTCCAGTACCATCATCAGCCCTTCAATTATTTCAGAAACATGGCCCCAGGCACTCCAAACCGCGCCGATCACATCAAGGATGCGGGCATGAACGGTGTCGAATTCATCAAGGCAATCGACGCCGGACGACTCCCGCAGGTTTCAATCTACAAGCCGCAAGGCGACCTGAACGAACATGCGGGCTACGCCGACGTGCTGTCCGGCGATGAGCATCTGGCGGATGTCGTCGCGCATCTGGAGCGCAGCCCGCAATGGGGCCGCATGCTCGTCGTGATCACCTATGACGAAAACGGCGGCTTCTGGGACCATGTCGCGCCTCCGAAAGCTGATCGTTGGGGCCCCGGATCACGCATTCCCGCGTTGATCATCTCGCCCTTCGCCAAAAAGGGCTTTGTCGATCATGCGCTGAACGACTCGGCCTCCCCGATCCGCTTCGTCATCCATCGCTTCGGCTTGTCGAAACTCGACGGCCTCGAAGCACGCGACAGGGCGCTGGTGGCGAGTGGCAACCCGCCAATGGGTGACCTGAGCGAAGCACTGGACCTGGGCAACTGACCCCTTGGCGCCGCAACCTCTGCCTCAAGCGAGCCCCATCGAGAACGCGAGCATACCTACAACGGCATGCGATGCGATCACGGGCCAGAGGTTGCGTGTGATCGCATATGCAGTGCCCCAGACGAGTCCCAGCAGGAACGTGTTCAAGAGCAAGGCCACATCCGCATAGGCTAAGTGCATGAGCGAAAAGATTGTCGCGGAGTACAGAACGTATGTCGCGTCACTCTTGCGCAGGCGATCCGTGACAAGCTTCGGAACGGATCGGCACACAAGCTCCTGACATGGGGTAGAAACCAGCACATAAAACGGCGCGAAGCTCACCCAGTCCGGCGGTCGATGAAAATTTGCAAACACCTGGGCCTCGACAAAAATCGAGGCGACAAGCAAGAGCGTGAGAGCACTGCACCCGAGCCAGTGACGTAAGACAAAGGACCTGCGAAGCCCGAGCTCGCGGAAGGAAAAACCGGCAAGCGCGCAAAAAGCAATGCAAACGGCCGATACGACGAGCAGCGCTTCAAATCTTGCGTCGAACGGGATGATGTCCAGGCAGATTGCGAGCGCCGGCGTGATTAAAAGGACCGCCACGCCGGACAACGGCACGAAGGCCCATGATCGATGGGGAAAACTCATGACACTCAATCGAAGCTATTCGATTGAGTTCCGGTCAATCCGCGACCAATGG
>JAQGKN010000463.1 GCA_028290085.1 Hyphomicrobiales bacterium | reverse complement strand
GCTCCGCCAGAAAGGCTTCTGTCTCGGCCTGTCGTGTCAGGTCCACGCGGTCACGACCGGCGGTCAGAACTTCGCAGTTCTCACGCGCGAGACGGCGCACCAAGGCACCGCCCACCATGCCGCGATGTCCAGCAACGAAGATCCGCTGTCCGTTGAGTTCGAAGGCCGTTGTCATGCATGTCTCATATGGCCGCGCCTATGGCTTGCCGCGCTTCACCTGCCCTACGTCGGCAAGGCGCGTCAAGCTTGGGTGAGGGTCAGTTCGCCGCTGCGTGGCCGTAGATTTCCTTCATCCGCCGTACGTCTGAAAGCGACGGCAAACCGGCCTCATTACCCAAGTGCTGGATTTTGTACGCGGAAGCGGCCCGGGCAAACGTCAGGTGGTCGACCCAGCGGCCATCGGGGCGCATCAAATAAGATGCCATGTATGCGCCGTGAAAAATATCGCCGGCGCCGGAGGTGTCGACGATTCGGTCCGGTGGCACGGGCAGGGCAGGCAGGCGGGACACACGGCCCTCCTCATCGTACCAGAGCAGGCCACGCTCCCCCTCGGTGACGCCGCCGATGCGGCAACCCCGGCTGCGCAGATAGTCGAGCATGTCAGTCGGCGACAGGCTCATCTGCTCGCACAGGCGCTCGGCGACCATGGCGATATCGATATGCCCAAGCAATTCATGCGTGTTGGAGCGCAGGCCACCACCATCCAGCGAGGTCAGCACCCCCTCGCTGCGACAGAATTTGGCGTAGTGCAGCGCGGCGTCGGCCTGATGCCCATCGAGATGCAGCGCGCGAATGCCGTTGGTATTGAGGTGCGGGTAGGGGTGCAGATAATCGTCGTCGCGGGCGCGCAGGATCGAGCGCTTCCCATCGCGCGGCAGGATGAAGGACAGCGAGGACCGTCGCACCTTTCGGCCATGCACCGGGATCTGATATTTCGCGGCCATGTCTAGAAACATGCGGCCGAGCCAGTCGTCAGCGACCGAGGTCAGCAGGTCGGGAATGACGCCGAGTTTGGCGCAGGCGAACGCGGCTGTGACCGCATTGCCGCCGAAGGAGACCGCGTAATCGTCGGCGACCGCCTTGTCGTCTCCCTCGGGAATATGACCGGCGAGTAGGGTGACGTCGATATAGGTCTGGCCGATGAAGAGCGCGTCCATGAATGGTCCCGGCTTGCCATAAAGCCTTTCTCAGGAGCGAGAAGGCGCTGGCCGTCATTGCGAGAAGCGAAGCGACGAAGCAATCCAGAAGTCGCAGGACCGTACTGGATTGCTTCGCTTCGCTCGCAATGACGGCAACAGGATACGTGCCCAAACCCGGACAGGCTATCCGATTGATGCCTAAACAGAAAAGCTCGTGCCACACCCGCAGGACGCGGTGGCGTTCGGATTGTCGATCTTGAAGGACTGGCCAATCAGGTCATCGACGAAGTCGATGCGGGCGCCTTTCAAGAAATCGAGCGACACGGGGTCGATGAGGACGGTCGCACCCTCGCTCTCGATGGCCAGATCGTCGGCGGCGCGATTCGTCTCGATGTCGAAGGCGTATTGGAAGCCCGAGCAGCCGCCGCCATTGACTGCGACGCGCAGCATGGAGCCTTCGGCCTCGCGTTTGAGGATAGCAGCGACACGTTTTGCGGCGCGCTCCGTCACGATGGGGTGAGACGGGACTTCGGTAGAGCTGGTAACGGCGTGTGTCATGTGTTCCGGACTCCTCGAGGCGGTTCCGGGCCCGAAGGCGGCGGCTCCATACAGGGCCTCTTGCCTCGACTCAGGTGCAAGATATAAGTCCGATGGCCCACCGCTTCAATGCGGAGGAGCCGCACCGGGCGCTTCCCGCGCAAAAGGCGATGTTGTGGACCCGATTTCTTCCTCGACAGATCCCGCGCGAAGGGCGCCTTACGCGGCCGACCCATGGGGAAGCCGGGGACGCCTGTTCCCGGAGCCGGTGTCGCCGACGCGCACGGAATTCCAGCGCGACCGTGACCGCATCATCCATTCCACGGCGTTCCGGCGTCTTGCGCACAAGACGCAGGTCTTCGTGCCGCACGAGGGCGACCATTATCGCACGCGCCTTACCCATACCATCGAGGTGGCGCAGATTGCCCGCGCTCTCTCCCGTGCGTTCGCCCTGGACGACGATCTCGCCGAGGCACTGGCGCTCGCCCACGATCTCGGCCACACGCCCTTCGGCCATACCGGCGAGGACGTGCTGGAAGAATGCATGGCCGGGTTCGGTGGATTCGATCACAACGCGCAGGCGCTGCGGATCGTCACCAAGCTCGAGCGGCGCTATGCGGCCTATGACGGGCTGAATCTCGCCTGGGAAACGCTGGAAGGGCTGGTCAAGCACAATGGCCCGCTGACCGACGCGGCAGGGCAGCCGATTGGCCGCTATGCCAAGCGCGGCGTGCCAACCGCAATCGTCGAATATGATGCCCGGCAGGGGCTCGATCTCTCGACCTTCGCCAGCGCCGAGGCGCAATGCGCCGCTATCGCAGACGATATCGCTTATAACGCCCACGATCTCGATGATGGTCTGCGGGCAGGGCTGTTCGGGCTCGATGAGGTGCTCGACGTGCCGTTCGTCGGCGATCTCGTCCGTGAGATCGAGGCGGCCTGGCCCGGCCTCGAGCGCACGCGGGTGATCCACGAACTCGGGCGTCGGGTGATTACCCGCTTCGTCGAGGATGTCATTGCCGAAAGCCGCACCCGTCTCGCGGCTGAAAACGTGGCGAGCGCCGCCGATGTCCGCGCATGCGAACGGGCGGTCATCGCCTTTTCGGATCGCATGGTTGCCGCTGATGCGGCGATGAAGGCCTTCCTTTATCCACATATGTACCGCCATCCTCGTGTGATGAAGATACGACGCGAGGCAGCCGAGGTCGTGCGGCGCCTGTTCGAGGCTTTTGCGGCGGACCCCGCCCTTATGCCGGACGAATGGGCGCTGGCGGCTGCAGCCGTGCCGGACGGGGAGACCCGCCGGGCGCGGCAGTTGCGGATCGTCTGCGACTATATCGCGGGCATGACGGACCGCTTCGCCCTGTCCGAGCACAAGCGCCTTTTCGGCACCGCGCCGGAGCTGCGCTGAGCTTTCCAAGGCCAGTGCAAAGCTGGATTTTTGACGCAATCGGCGATTTGGGTTAGGCCGCGCGACAGAGGGCAGGCCGCCCGGACCTAACAGAGACGATCCGCAATGAATGTTTTCGCCGAATTCCAGACCCGCGTCGCTGCGATCCTTCAAGGCATCGTCGCCTCCGGCCGCCTGCCTTCGGACCTGGATCTCTCCCGTTTCGTGGTCGAGCCGACGCGTGATGCCGCCCATGGCGACCTCGCGACCAATGCCGCCATGGTCTACGCGAAGGAAGCCAAAGCCTCTTTCCCCAATCCCAAGGCGCTCGCGACAGAAATTGCCTATGCGCTGGCGGAGGACCCCGACGTCGCGGAAGCCGAGGTGGCGGGGCCCGGCTTCATCAACATTCGCCTGAAGCACGAGGTTTTTGCCCGCGTGCTCAATCACGCGATCACGCAGGGTGCTGAATTCGGGCGCACGGTCCGGGCATCCGGCGACCCCGTGAATGTGGAATATGTGTCGGCAAATCCGACGGGCCCGATGCATGTCGGCCATGGACGCGGCGCAGTCTTCGGCGATGCGCTCGCCAATCTGCTGGCCTTCGCGGGCCATGAAGTGACGCGTGAATATTACATCAATGATGCGGGCGCTCAGGTCGATGTGCTCGCGCGTTCCGCGCATATGCGTTATCGCGAGGCGCTCGGCGAGAAGATCGGTGAGATCCCGGAGGGGCTTTATCCCGGTGACTACCTGAAGCCCGTCGGCGAGGCGTTGGCGCATGAATTCGGCGTGACGCTGCGTGACCAGCCGGAGGCGGATTGGCTTCCAAAGGTCCGGCAGATCGCGATTTCCGCCATGATGGACATGATCCGCTCCGATCTCGCGGCGCTCAACATCGTCCATGAAGTGTTCTTTTCCGAGCGTTCGCTGACAATCGGCCCCGACGGCGATTGCGTCGGCGCGGTCATCGCCGATCTCCGCGCGCGCGGCATCGTCTACGAGGGCCGTCTGCCCCGGCCCAAGGGTGCGCCCGCGGAAGATTGGGAAGATCGCGAGCAGACGCTGTTCCGCACCACGGAATTTGGCGACGACATCGATCGCCCGTTGGTCAAGTCGGACGGCGGATATACTTATTTTGCGTCCGACATCGCCTATCACAAATCGAAGTTCGACCGTGGCTTCAACACCATGATCGACGTCTGGGGCGCCGATCACGGCGGCTACGTCAAGCGCATGCAGGCGGCCGTGAAAGCGATTTCCGCCGGACGCGCCACGCTGGATGTGAAGCTGTGCCAGCTCGTCAAGCTCATGCGCCATGGCGAGCCGGTCAAAATGTCCAAGCGTTCCGGGGACTTCGTGACGTTGCGTGAAGTGGTGGATGAAGTTGGTGTCGATGCGACGCGCTTCATGATGTTGTTTCGCAAGAACGACGCGCCGCTCGAATTCGATCTGGCTAAAGTTATTGAGCAA